>LZRT01000120.1 GCA_002159075.1 Bacillus thermozeamaize | reverse complement strand
TTGGTCCGCTTCAACAATGACTTTTTCCATGATAAGAGCGCCCAGCGCTTTCACCATCCGAAAGATCTCTTGCTCCAATTGGATGAAATTGATCTTGCCCTCAACGATTTGTTGCGCTAGACTGGAAGTGTAATTGAATAATTCCATCGAAAAGAGACCTCCTTTGCTGAAGGGTGTGACAGGTCTCTTTTCGCTTTTTATAAGCGATTTTCCTGCCTGCTAGCCAATGATTATTTTACTCTAACTGTCAGGCGCGAACCGAGCAAATTTAACCGATCTGATCGCGGATGCTCTGCAAAATCTTTTTCTCCAGGCGTGAAACCTGAACCTGGGAAATGCCCAGGCGTTCTGCCACCTCCGACTGCGTTTGGTCCCGAAAATACCGCAAATAGACGATCAACCGTTCCCGTTCGGATAAACGCTCAATGGCCTCCCGCAATGCGATTTGATCGAACCATTTCTCATATGAATCGTCAGCAATTTGATCCATGAGCAAAATCGGATCACTGTCATTTTCAAACACCGTCTCGTGTATGGAGGTCGGCGTCCGGTTGGCCTCCTGCGCCAAGACCACCACTTCGGGGGATATGGACAGCGCATTGGCGATCTCGGAAACGGTAGGTTGACGGCCGTATTCTTTGGACAGTTCATCGCGCATCTTGCGAATCCGGTTCGCCAGCTCCTTCATCGAACGGCTGACCTTGACACTGCCGTCATCGCGCAAAAAGCGCTTGATCTCGCCGATGATCATCGGAACCGCATAGGTGGAAAATTTGACGTCGTAACGCAAGTCAAACTTGTCCACCGCTTTTAACAGCCCGATGCACCCTATCTGAAACAGATCATCCGCCTCGTACCCCCGGTTCAAGAACCGCTGGACAACCGACCATACCAGGCGAATGTTGGCGTTGACCAGCCGGTTTCTGGCTTCACTGTCCCCCGCCTGGCTGCGCGCGATCAGATCGCGGACTTCCGCATCCGTGAGATAGGGGCTGTCTTGTTGTTCCCTGTCCCGGTTATCCAGGTTTTTATCCTCTGTATTCATCGGATCACCCTAATTATACATGGCTTCATTGGCCTGAAGGTATTTGACAAAACGGATTTTTGTCCCTTTTCCGAGCGCGGTCTCTATCTGTATATCATTAACAAAGTTTTCCATAATTGTAAAGCCCATTCCAGTGTGTTCCTTATCCGGCTTGGTCGTATAAAGCGGTTCCCGGGCCTTTTCCAGGTTTTCGATCCCTACCCCTCGGTCTTCGACGGTCAGCTCGACGGCCTGCTCGATCAACTTGGCCGTGATCGTAACCACCCCATCGGGGTTGTTGTCGTATCCATGCACAATCGCATTGGTGACGGCCTCCGACACCACCGTTTGCAAATCGGTCAATTCCTGCATCGTCGGATCGACCTGCGAAACAAAAGCGGCCACGACCACCCTGGCAAAAGAAACGTTTTCTGGCACGGCAGCAAAGGAAATGCTCATGAAATTACTTTTCACGGGTCATCACCCCCATCGATTGAAGCGCCTCGTCCTCTGTCTCAAAAACGGCGGAAACTTTGAAAACCCCTGAAAGCTCCAGCAATCGCCTGACCGTTGGGTTTGCCCCGCAGATCAGCAACTTTCCGCCCAACGCTTGCAGGGTTTTGTACCTGCCGAGGATCACGCCGAGACCGGAGCTGTCCATAAACTGAAGCCTTTGCAAGTTGAGAACCAAGGATTTCACCGTTCCTTTGGCAAGCTCCTCCTGCAACATCTGACGAACAGACTCTGCGGTTTGCATATCCAATTCACCGATCAGACGAACCAGTAAAAGATCCCGGTATCTGTCCTGTTCCCATGCGATGGCCATGATTGCGCTCCCTTCTCCCCGTGATCATGATTTCTTACCATGCTATTTCTACGGGCTTCACAAAAATTCCTTCCCTCCGACAAAAGTAGAAAAAAGAATACAAAATGCGCGAAAATGGTTCCCGGATCAAGTGGCCGTCCAAAAAAATTCCCGCCTCTTTCCAAACAGAAGCGGGATGCCTTATGCCGCGATATTTTCGTCAGGAAGTGGCTTCAGTTCCCAGACTTGAATGGGAATAGGAGATCTTTGCTCGTCCGTTTAAAAAGCTGCCAGATGTTGGCTTTTGGAATGTCGTGGGGCACAGTCAATTCGTAAGTCAGGCGGGTCTGACCCTCTTTTAATACCCGGACATACCCCAATACATCTCCCTGCTTCAGCGGCGCCTGCAGAGGTTCGTTGAGCACAATTTCCGTGTCGTAATCCTGTATTTTTTCTCCTTTTTGCATCAAGATGCCGATCTGCTGCGGAGCGTGGAGCGGAATTTGGCGCTGGGCTCCTTTGTTGACCTGTACATGCGCGATAAAGTCGCCTTTTTCGTACAGCGGATGAACGGTGTATTGGGCAAACGCATAATCCAGCAGCCGGCTCACTTCGCGGTTGCGGGATTTGGTGTCCGGTTCACCCATCACGACAGCGATGAGGCGCATCTTTCCCTTTTTGGCCGTCGCGGATAAACAAAACCCGGCTTCGCTGGTATACCCCGTTTTCAGTCCGTCCACCCCTTCATAAAAACGAACCAGCTTGTTTGTATTGACCAGCCAGAAAGGATTTTTGCTGTCTTGACGCAAGTAATCCTGATAAATGCTTGTATATTGCGTGATGGTGTCATATTTGAGCAGTTCGCGCGACATGACGGCAATATCATAGGCCGAACTTACATGCCCCTCTTCCGGCAACCCGCTGGCGTTCATGAAGTGCGTATCCTTCAATCCGAGTTCCTGCGCCTTCCGATTCATCATCTCGACAAAGGCTTCTTCTGTGCCTGCAATATGTTCTGCCATCGCGACCGAAGCATCATTGCCCGAAGCCACGGCAATTCCCTTCAACAAATCGCGGACCGACATCTGTTCGCCAGGTTCCAGAAAAATCTGGGAACCGCCCATCGAGGCCGCATGTTCACTCACCCGAACCTGCTCATCAAGGGTGATTCGGCCCTCCTCCACCGCTTCCATGATCAACAGCATCGTCATGATCTTCGTAATGGACGCCGGCGGCAGCTTTTTGTGAGCGTTTTTTTCAAACAAAATGGTTCCTGTTGACGCCTCCATCAAAATGGCGGAGACAGCCTGCGGTGCCAGATCGGCCGGTTCCTTGGCCATCCCCTGTGCCGGAAACAGGAATAGCAAAGCGGCACAAACACTGATTTGGAGGATGAGAGTTAACGTTTTCACGGGTCTCAATCCACACAACCTCCTTCTTTTCCTATTGTTCCAGAAAAGAAGGAGATTAATCAGCAAAACGGCCGTCCTGCGACTTTTTCAATCGCCCGGGCCCGTTATCGTTTGGTAAATCAATGGCGGAACCGCAGGCGGTGTCTTGGAAAGGTGCACCGATTTGCGCAAAAGGGCTTCCACCTCTGACGCCTGTTCATTTCCACTGTAGATCGTGAACAGGGGATCGCCTGGCCGGACATATTGACCGAGACGCTGTTCGAACAGCAAACCCACGGACGGGTCCAGATGATCCTCCTTGACGTTTCGTCCGGCTCCCAGCATCACGGCGGCAATGCCGACCTGCTCCGTGTCGATCCGGCTCAGATACCCCTCTTCTTGCGCCCGGACCGTCCGCCTAAAGGCTGCCAGCGGCAGTCGTTCCGGCTCGTCGACCACTTCGGGCTGGCCCCCCTGCGCCGCGATCCATTGCTTCATCTTGGCGAGCGCTTGCCCGCTTGCAAGCGCCTCTTCCAGCAGGCGGCGCCCCTCTTTTTCGGAAGGTACGCGGCCGGCCAAAAGCAGCATCAGGCTGCCAAGATGCAGGCAAAGTTCAACGAGACGCGGCTCCCCCTCTCCCTTCAGGGCGAGGATCGCCTCCCGCACCTCCAGCGCGCTTCCCACTGCCCTCCCCAGAGGTTGGTTCATATCGCTGATGACCGCCGCCGTTTTCCGCCCCAGCCGGTTGCCCAGCTGAACCATCATCCGGGCCAGCTCGTCGGCTTCTTCAAGCGTTTTCATAAAAGCTCCGCTGCCCACTTTGACATCGAGGACGATGGCCTGGGCACCGGATGCGATTTTTTTGCTCATGATCGAACTGGCAATCAGCGGGATGGAATCCACCGTGGCCGTGACGTCCCGCAATGCGTATAACCGCTTGTCTGCCGGAACCAGGCTTTCCGACTGGCTTGTCAAGGCCAAGCCGATACGGTTCACCTGCTGGATGAAACGCTGTCTGTCCAGTTGGGTCGTAAAGCCGGGTATGCCCGCCAGTTTGTCAATGGTCCCGCCCGTATGCCCCAGACTCTTGCCGGACATTTTGGCGACGGGCACGCCGCAGGCAGCCACCAGCGGCGCCAGAACAAGGGTAGTGGTGTCCCCCACGCCGCCCGTGCTGTGTTTGTCTACCACGACGCCGTCAATTCCCGAAAGATCCACTTGCTCTCCTGAGCGGACCATGGCTTCCGTGAGCTCGGCCGTCTCTTGCTCATCCATGCCGCGAAAACAGACAGCCATGGCCCATGCCGCCATCTGATAATCGGGGATGCGTCCAGTTGTAAATCCGTTGATGAGATAGTGAATTTCTTCCCGGGAAAGGGGCTGACCCTCTCGCTTTTTTCGGATCAAATCCACCGCACGCACTTTCAATCCTCCCCGCAGGAACGAATATAACGGCACAGCAACGAAAGAAAGGCTGGTTTGGCCGCTTCAGCGACGCGCAATACCTGTTCGTGAGTTGGCGGCTCCAGGAGGTCCGGATTGGCTATATCCGTAATGCAAGAAAGGCCGAGAACCTTCATGCCACAATGATTGGCCGCGATCGCCTCGGGAACGGTGGACATGCCCAGGGCATCTGCGCCAAGGCGCAATAATGCTCTCAGCTCTGCCTTGGAGAGGTAATTGGGACCGCTGATTCCGGCATAAACCCCTTCTTGCAAGCTGATCGCGAGTTGTTTCGCCGCCTCTTTCAAACGCAGCCCCAACTGTTTGTCATATGCGGAGGACAGATCGGGAAACCGGGGCCCCAGCGGTTCATCATTGGCACCAATCAGAGGATGGTCTCCGGTGAGGTTGAGGTGGTCGGCAATCAGCATCAAATCGCCGGGAGAAAAAGCGGGATTCAAACCGCCAGCCGCATTGGTGAGAATCAGTTGCTCGACGCCCAGCTCGCGCATCACATACACAGGAAACGTGACCTTATCCATTGGCCAGCCTTCGTAGTAATGGACCCGGCCACGCATGGCCGCCACCGTCTGGCCTTCCAACTGGCCAATGACCAGTTCACCCTTGTGGCCCGGCACGGTGGAAACGGCAAAATGCGGAATCTCTCGAAAAGGGATGGTCACGGAAGAATCAATCCGATCGGCCAGTTCTCCCAGGCCGGAGCCCAGGATCAGGCCGATGCGCGGCCGGAAAGAAGTGAGCCGGCGAATGGCAGCCACCGATTCCATGACTCGGACGGCCTTCACACTCATCGTTTCAACTCCTTGAGTATGCCCTTGATCAGCGCTGTCAGGCGGTCTTTGGCCTGGTTGGAGGTATGTACCACTTCTTCATGGGAAAGGGGCTGATCCAAGATCCCGCTGGCGAGGTTTGCAATGCAGGAAATCCCTAAAACCCTCATCCCCTGGTGCCTGGCCACGATGACTTCAGGGACGGTGGACATGCCGACCGCGTCGGCCCCCAGTTTGCGGAACGCCCTGATTTCAGCGGGCGTTTCATAACTGGGGCCGGTAACCGCCAGATAAACGCCTCGCTGCGCGGAAAGGCCGCAGCGGGCGGCAACCTGTTCAGCGAGCGAAAGAAGCTCCCTGTCATAGGCTTGCGACATATCAGGAAAGCGGGGCCCCCACTCATCCACATTCGGCCCTCGCAAAGGGTTGGCAAACATCCAGTTGATATGGTCCTCGATCAGCATCAAATCGCCGGGTTGAAAAGTCGGGCGGATGCCTCCTGAGGCGTTGGTAATGATCAGGGTCCCAATGTCCAGCTCATGCATCACGCGAATCGGAAAGGTGACCTGTGCCATCGAATAGCCTTCATAATAATGGAAGCGGCCTTGCATGCAGAGCACGGGACACCCTTCCACCGTTCCGGCGACCCACTTTCCGGCATGTCCCGGTACCGTCGAGATCGGAAAATGCGGCAGGGCTTCATAAGGAATCTCGATTGGCTGTTCAATTTCCTCTGCAAACGCGCCAAGGCCTGAACCCAGAATGAGCGCTACCTGCGGCTTAAAACCGCCAAGGCGGCGCTGCAGCACATGCGCCGTCTCCTGGACCTGTTTACGGTATGTTTCAGTGGCGTCCATCATATACGACTCTCCTCAATCCTGATCTCTGACAAAAAGCTTTGGCCGATTTGCGGCTTCCTCACGCCGAAATTTTCTGCGATCGTGGCACCCACGTCGGCGAAGGTCTGACGGATGCCGAGGTTGGCCGGCTGAATGGCCGGATGGTAAACCAGGAGGGGAACATATTCCCGGGTATGGTCGGTTCCCGTGTGCGTGGGATCGTTGCCATGATCGGCCGTGATGATCAACAGGTCATCAGAACCTAGGGCTTCCAGCATTTCCGGGATCCGCGCATCAAACTCCTCCAAAGCCTGTCCATACCCTTCCGGATCACGGCGGTGCCCGTACAACGAATCAAAATCCACCAAATTCGCAAAAGCCAGGCCACAAAAGGGTTCACTCAGCACTTCCAGGATGCGGTCCACCCCATCCATGTTGGAACGGGTCGGAATGCTGCGGGTCACACCCTCTCCGCTGTAGATATCGGCAATTTTGCCGATGGCAATCACATCCAGCCCCGCCTCCTGCAACCGGTTCATTACCGTGGGAGCAGGGGGCTTTACGGCGTAATCCCGGCGCCGGGGCGTCCGCTGAAAGGCGCCGGGCGAACCTGTAAACGGTCTGGCAATCACCCGCCCTACCCGCCATGGCTCTTCCAGGGTCAATTCCCTGGCCACTTCACACGCCCGGTACAATTCCGCCAGCGGGATCACGTCTTCGTGCGCCGCAATCTGGAAGACGCTGTCGGCCGAAGTATAAACAATCCAGGCGCCCGTTTCCATATGCTGAACACCCAGTTCCTCAATGATTGCCGTTCCCGAAGCCGGCTTGTTTCCCAGCACCTGCCGGCCCGTTCGGGCGCTGAATGCTTCGATCAACTCGGCTGGAAAGCCATTCGGGAAAGTTTGAAACGGCTTGGCTATCTCAAGGCCCATCAGCTCCCAGTGACCTGTCATCGTATCTTTCCCCGCCGATATTTCCCGCATTTTTCCATAGGCGCCCAAAGGCCTTGCAGGCGGTTTCAGTCCTGGAATGGGATGGATATGGGCCAGTCCCATGGAAGCCAAATGGGGAACGCGCAAGCCGCGTTTTTCCGCAATGTGAACCAGGGTATTCGTCCCCTCATCGCCAAAATGGGCCGCATCCGGCAGGGCCCCAATCCCAACACTGTCCAAGACGATCAATATGATGCGACGATAATTGATCGAAGACACCCCTTTCCCGCGTCTCCCTCCTAGGCGCGAGGGTGAGCGATGCGGTATGTATCGCGGATTTTCGAATGCGTCACATGGGTATAAATCTGCGTCGTCGAAATGTCTGCATGCCCCAGCATTTCCTGGACCGATCGCAGGTCGGCGCCATTTTCCAGCAAGTGGGTGGCAAAAGAGTGGCGAAGCACGTGTGGTGTCAGAGGTTTGGTGATCTGAGCTTGCCGGGCGTACCGTTTGATCATTTTCCAGAATCCTTGCCGGGAAAGCGGTTCTCCACGGGAATTCAGAAACAGGACGTCACTGGTTTTTCCTTTCAGCAAATGGGGCCTGCCAAACGCGAGATAGCGGTTGACCGCTTCAACCGCAAGCTGCCCGACCGGAATGATTCGCTCTTTTGAACCTTTCCCGAGGCATTTCAAAAACCCCATCTCCAGTTGAAGGTCGGTCAGTTTGAGAGACAACAGTTCCGAGACACGCATCCCGGTCGCATACAACAGCTCCAGCATCGCCGTATCCCGTATGCCAAGCGGCGTGTCCCGCTTCGGCGTGTTCAGCAAAGCCTCCACTTCAGCGGCCGTCAGCACGTGGGGCAAGCGCTGATCCCGTTTCGGCGTAGGCAAATCCTGGGCCGGATTATGCGGAATTTTTTTCTCAAGCCACAAAAACTTGTAAAAATTACGCAAGGATGCAGTGAGACGGGCCACAGAAGCGCTGGACTTGCCGGCCTGCCGTTGCAGCCGCAAATAGTTCAGCAAGTGCCCTTCATGGCTGTCTTCCAACCGAAGGACCCCTTCTTTCCGCAAATAGGAAAGGTAATAAAAAATGTCGCGGTGGTATGCCTCCACAGTATTCCTCGACAAGCCTTTCTCCACTTTTAAAAAATGAATAAATCGGTCAAGGGCTTCATCCATGTTGGTCACCTCTAAGGCAAAACTTCTCACTTTAACGTGAGAAGTTGGAACCGCGGCGGTGTGACGATTTTTTCCCGGTGTCCTTTTCCTGGCTGTGCATTCCAGAACGCTCATCCGGATGCTCAGGAGGCCCCTGGTTGTCCACTGCCTGGCAACGGTGGCACACGCCGTGGAAAATCAACCGATGATCCAAAATTTTAAACCCGAAGTCGCGCTCCACTTTCTCTTCAATGGGTCCCAGCCAGTCTTCAATAATCTCGTCCACCGCTCCACACTCTACGCAGACAAGATGATGGTGATGATGCTCCATGTTTTCATCGCGCATCTCGTAACGGGCCACGCCGTCGCCAAAATTCAGTTTGTTAATCACTTTCAGATCGCTGAGCAAATCCAACGTTCGGTATACGGTCGCCAGTCCAATGTCCGGAAATTTTTCCTTCACAAGCAGATACACATCTTCTGCGCTGAGATGGTCAACCTGGTTTTCCAACATGACGCGGAGGGTTGCTTCTCGTTGTGGAGTCAACTTGTAATTCATGGCATGCATTTTTTCTTTGATTTGCTCCAGTCGTTCTTCCATTCAGACCCCTCCCAAGATCACTACCTTACATTATAGGAAGGGGTAAAAGGCAAGTCAAACTAATTAAGAATGGGTATCATTTGATAATCTGTTCAATGAGGATCGTCAATCAACTCCACGCCGAGGTCACCCACCCGATCAGGTAGGGGGAGACGTAGGACTCCACGAGAACGGCAACAAAAAAGATGCCTCCCACTGTCAACATGATGCCATTGTACTGCAGCCATTCTTCACGCACCATGGCCGGCCCCTTGCGAAAAATCATCCGGAGCAGTGACAGCGAAAAGAGAATGCTTGCCGATGATGCCAGCAACAAAGCGGGAATGAGTAAGAGATTCTGCGGCAAAACACTGACGGCAGCGAGCAAGATGCCCTTCCAGGTCAATTGTTGAACCAAAAAACCGACCGTAAAGCCGATGGCCATCCCTTTCGCAAAGACAATAGCCAGGATAAGGGGAAAGCCAATCACGGAAAGCCCCAGTATCCAGAGCACCAGAACCAGTCTCAATTCTTCTCCCAACATGTTCAGAATGCCAGGTGAGTCGGTTTGGGAATGGCTGACATGCAGGAAAAACTGATTCAGATCGTCCAGGAGTTCGTTTCGCTGTTCCGGACCCATCACATTGACCAGGATTGCACCGAAGATCACGCCCATGATGAACAGAATCGACGTAAATAACAATGTGCCGCGAAGAATGCGCGTGCGTGTCGCAAGTGTTCCAATCGCTCTTTTCATACCCTGTTCCCCCTATTTATTGGAATCCTATTCAGGATCAGCGGGGGATAGAATCAAATTTCCAGTTTTCCCATTTGTAAAAGATTCCAGGCCTGGATAGCCAACGCCGTTTTGGCGTCTTTAATCCGGCCATCCATCACCCAACGCAAGCCTTCTTCAAGGGTGACGGCGAACGGCTCAACAAATTCATCCTCATCCAGAGAAGGTGGCCGTTGGACGCTGTCCTTTCCAATCCATGCCAGAAACAGGTAAATCCGTTCATTGGCGAAACCGGGCGAGGTGTAAAACGAATAAAGGAACTGCAGTTTTTCTGCCGTCAGTCCCGTCTCTTCCCAAAGCTCGCGCCGGGCGCATGCTTCGGGTAACTCTCCGGATTCCAATTTGCCGGCCGGGATCTCGATCAATGACTCCTCTACCGCTTTTCGATATTGCCGAATGAGCAACAAATGTCCATCAGCCAAAATGGGCAAGACGGCCACCGCCCCCGGGTGTTCAACCACTTCCCTCATCCCTTGTTTGCCGTCGGGGAGCAGCACCTGATGCCGTTTGACCGTAATAATCCGCCCGGCATAAAGCGTTTCCACCTGAAGCGTTTTTTCTTCATAAGTATTCATCGATCGCGCTCCTTGTAGGCTGCTTTGCGCAAGTTACAAGCATACTTGTCCCACACTGTCCATATATTATGAGCAACACCGGATACAGGAGGAAGTTGCGATGAAACGAATGAAACGAATCCCTTTTCAATGCGTCCACACGCCGCATCAACTGATCCTCTCGGGCAAGGGATGGGAAATTCGGGAAAAATTACGGCAACTGGCCCGCACCAGGCTTACCTTGGAAGAGTATTTGCGGAGGGTCAATCCAGCAGGGGGGCGAGTCCGTGCAGGACACCCCAAAAATAAGCGGGGTCCTGTCTCACCGTTCGTCCCATAACAGTGATTTCGCTTCCAGGGTAGTGTTCCAAAAGAGCAAACAAGTCATCCCATTCCAGAATGGATCTCCTGTAAAGCTGGACCTTCGAATGGCAGATGGAGGCCAATTGCCCGCGGATCACTTCCTCTTCCCGGCCTTGAAAAGGCGGTACGGAATAGATGAAAGGAACGTGTATCGCCTGCCTGATCAAGGTCATCTGATGATGGCTGATCCCCTGGTGGCGGCTTCTGCGGTCGGCAAAACTGATCCTGGGCACCAAAATCGGCCGTCCCTCGAGAGAAAAGGTGGCATGAATCATTTCAGCCACCTCTGCGCCGGAAAAACCCCATTTTGTCCCTGTGCCGACCGTTCCCGGCCCCATCATCAGGATGGCGACGTCAGCCTGGAGGATGTGTCTTGCGGCCAGCAGCGCCGAATACAGGTTGACCGCTTCCAGATCGCCGCCAAACGCGTGACCATATGTAATCGTCCCCGCAATCCAATCACATGACCGCAAGGTTTGGACGTGTCGGCTCATGGCAAGGGGCAAGGCAGCACCATCACTCATCACGTAAACGATGCGCCAGTTCTGCGTCTTTTTAAACCATTTGATGCCGGTCACCAAAATGGGGAGCATGCTGTGCAGCTCGCCGATTAAAACCGGCATTCCCTCAAGCGAAGAGGCCGTTTTCATGATCTCATGAAAAGGGCTGTTTTCCTCTTCGCAACTTTGCACCGCGATTTGATAGGGCGTGTAGCGGATTTTCATGATGTGGCCGGAAATGGAGGACAGAGGCGACACAGGCTGAACATCCGGTTTATCCGAACCGTTTCTTTGGACAGTCTGTGCCACCAGATGGTATCCTCCGGTTCCCAAGCCCAGATAAACGGCTGTCGTGTTGAGAAGGACGCGATCTCCCTTCCTCACTGGTCCAATCAGCGCAGGAAAACTCAGCGCTTTTTCTGTCCTTCCTTCCACGCGCACCGACAGCTCCTGCAGGGTGGGACAGCTGGAGAGAACATCCATCACCTCTCCGATCTGCCAACGAATCACGCCATCACGCCCTCTCAAAGGGTTTGTTGCCGAAAAGCCAAGGGCTCACAGTGGAATGTTCCCGTGTTTTTTCCACGGCCGCGTTTCTTTCTTGTTGCGAAGCATTTCCAGGGCCTCCCGCAGTTTTTTTCTCGTCTCCCGCGGATCGATCACGTCATCCACCATCCCATGGGCTGCTGCCACGTACGGATTGGCGAATTTGTTCCGGTATTCGGCAATCTTGGCCGCGCGGGTAGCCTCCGGGTCGTCGCTTTGTTCAATCTCCTTGCTGAAGATGATATTGGCCGCCCCTTCCGGTCCCATGACAGCAATTTCCGCATTCGGCCAGGCATAAACCACGTCTGCCCCGATCGCCTTGCTGTTCAAGGCGACGTAGGCGCCGCCGTATGCTTTCCGGAGAATGACGGTAATCTTGGGCACGGTGGCCTCTGAATAGGCATATAAGATTTTCGCTCCGTGCCGGATAATTCCCCGGTGTTCCTGGTTGACGCCCGGAAAAAATCCCGTCACGTCTTCAAAGGTGATGAGAGGAATGTTGAAAGCGTCACAAAAGCGCACGAACCTGGACAGTTTGTCGGAAGAATCGATGTCAAGGCCGCCCGCCATCACCTTGGGCTGGTTGGCAACAATCCCTACCGAGTAGCCGTCGATTCGCGCAAAACCGACGACAATGTTTCGCGCAAAACGTTCGTGGACCTCCATAAAATCTCCATCATCCACGATGCGATGGATGACTTCGCGGATGTCATACACCTTGGTTCCTTCGACCGGCACGATATCAATCAGCTCTTCCACCCATCCATCGTCAGGCTTGGCTTCCTTGCGCGGCGGCATTTCCTTGTTATTTTGCGGCAAAAAGCTCAACAGGCGGCGGACTTGTTGAAGGGCTTCCTCTTCCGTCGCCGCTGTAAAATGGGCATTCCCGCTCACCGTGGCATGCACACGGGCGCCGCCCAAATCTTCCGCCGAAATCTGTTCTCCGGTAACCGCCTGAATCACCTTGGGACCTGTGATGAACATTTGGCTGGTTTTTTCAACCATAAACACAAAATCGGTAATCGCCGGAGAATAGACCGCCCCTCCCGCGTTGGGGCCCATGATGACGGATATTTGCGGGATGACGCCTGAATAGATGGAATTGCGGTAGAAAATGTGCCCGTACCCGTCCAGGGACACGACGCCTTCCTGGATCCGTGCGCCTCCCGAATCGTTCAGCCCGATGACCGGCGCCCCATTCTTGGCCGCCAAATCCATGATATTGGCAATTTTCTTGGCGTGCATTTCACCCAGAGCACCGCCAAACACCGTGAAATCCTGTGCAAACACGTAAACCGGCCGCCCCTGGATCTTTCCAAATCCGGTGACCACCCCTTCACCGGGAGCCTCAACCTGATCCATGCCGAAATTGTTGCTCCGGTGTTCAATAAACGGGTTTAATTCCACAAAGGTTCCTTCATCCAGAAGGATGTTGAGCCGTTCCCTGGCTGTCAGTTTGCCTCGCCGATGTTGCGCGTCGATCTTCTCATAGCCGCCCCCCAACACCACTTTCTGGCGACGACGATGCAGCTCTTCGATTTTTTCCTGCATTTTTGCGGCATTATCCTCAGATGGCCTCACGATATACCTCCCACTCCCTTATTCAAACTACGTCCGCAACGTATCCTGATCACGCGATGCTCGGTTTTTAGTGGGCTTTTAGTGGGCAGGTTGGCAAAGCTCCAAAAGAACACCGTGCGTGGAACGGGGATGGACAAAAGCCACCCTCGTCTGGTGGGCACCTGCTTTCGGCTTTTCATCAATCAACTGGATGCCTTGTGCCTGGTAAGAAGCAAGCTGAGTTTCGATATCGTCCACTTCAATCGCCAAATGGTGAATCCCTTCGCCGCGCTTTTCAATGAATTTGGCGATCGGACTTTGCGGATGAAGAGGGGCCAGCAGTTCCACATGGCTTTCTCCCAATGTCAGAAACGCCACCTTGACGCCTTCGCTTTCCACCGTCTCCTGGCTCTCCAGTTGAAAGCCCAACTTGGCGTAAACGGCAATGGCTTCTTCCAGATTTTTCACCGCAATGCCCAGGTGGGCCATTTTTCGTGGCGGCTGTGCCTTTACCAAAAGATTGGACTGGGGCTTGACATGTTGCCTGATAAATTGCGCCACTTCCTGTGTCGATGTGCCGGGAGTAAACACCCTTTTCACACCCAATGATTCCAAATACGGAATATCTTCTTCAGGGATGACGCCCCCGACCACGACACAAATATCTTCCGCCTCATTTTCTTTCAACAGACGCATCACTTCCGGAACCAACTCATTGTGCGCACCGGAGAGGATCGACAGGCCGATGACATCCACATCTTCCTGAATGGCGCTGTGGACGATTTGCTCCGGCGTCTGGCGCAGGCCGGTATAAATCACTTCCATTCCTTCATCCCTCAAGGCCTGGGCAATGACGAGCGCGCCCCGATCATGCCCATCCAAACCTGGCTTGGCGACCAATACGCGGATTGGCTGTGTAGACATAAGCTGTTTCACTCCTTTTTCAACTGAGGTGGCTTAAGAGGTGGCTTCGGTTCAGGTTGCCTGGTATTCTCCAAATACTTTCCGCAAGGTGCCGCAGATCTCTCCGACCGTGGCATAGGCGCGAACCGCTTCCAGAATATACGGCATCAGATTCTGATCCCCTTTGGCCGCCTGTTCCAACTGTTGCAGGCAATGGTTGACCTGCGCGGCATTTCGCTCGGCGCGGACCTTTGCCAGCTTCTGCTTTTGCCGTTCTGCAATGGCGGGATCCACGCGCAACAATTGCGGGGGCGTCTCTTCCTCAATGCGGAAACGGTTCACCCCAACCACCACCTGCTCACCCCGTTCGATGGCTTGCTGCGTTTCATACGCCGCCTTGCGAATTTCCCGTTGCATATATCCCTGTTCGATCGCGGAAACCGCCCCACCCATCGCCTCAATGGCATCTAAATATTTCCAGACTTCTTCTTCGATCGCGTCTGTCAAGTACTCCACGAAATAGGAACCGGCAAGGGGATCCACGGTGTCAGCGACGCCGCTTTCATAAGCGATGATCTGTTGCGTACGCAGGGCAATCCGCGCCGACTCTTCTGTCGGCAGCGCCAATGCCTCGTCCCGCGCGTTGGTGTGCAGGCTTTGTGTGCCGCCCAAGACGGCAGCGAGCGCTTGCAGGGTGACCCTGACGATGTTATTGTCCGGCTGTTGAGCCGTAAGCGTCGAACCGCCGGTTTGCGTATGAAAGCGAAGCTGCCAGGATCTGGGATTCTTGGCTTGAAAACGCTCTTTCATCAATTTGGCCCAAATTCTGCGGGCGGCACGGAACTTTGCCACCTCTTCGAAGAAATGGTTATGGGCGTTGAAAAAAAAGGCCAGCCGCGGCGCAAATTCATCCACTTCCAATCCGGCATCCAGCGCTGCCTGGACATAGGCCACGCCGTTGGCCAAGGTGAAAGCCACTTCTTGGACGGCAGTCGAACCCGCCTCCCGAATGTGATACCCGCTGATACTAATGGTGTTCCACTTCGGCAGGTGTTGCGAACAATACGCAAAGATGTCCGTAATCAGGCGCATCGAGGGCTTTGGCGGGAAAATATATGTACCGCGAGCCACATATTCTTTCAGGATGTCGTTTTGAATGGTCCCTTGCAATTTTTTCGGATCGACCCCTTGCTTCTCGCCGACAGCGATATACATCGCCAACAGAACGGAGGCCGGGGCGTTGATGGTCATCGAGGTGCTGACCTTGTCCAGCGGAATCCCTTCAAACAACTGTTCCATGTCCAGGAGCGAATCGATGGCTACGCCCACTTTTCCGACTTCGCCTCCGGCCATCGGGTCATCCGAGTCGTACCCGATTTGCGTCGGCAGGTCAAAGGCCACGCTTAAGCCGGTCTGCCCTTGTTCCAAAAGATAACGAAACCTGCGGTTGGTTTCTTCCGCGCTGCCGAAACCGGCATATTGCCGCATCGTCCAGTACCGGGCACGATACATGGTTGGCTGAATCCCCCGCGTATAGGGATATTCTCCCGGCAGGCCCAGTTTTTCCAGATACTTTTCGTCTGGCGACTCCGGCAGATACAGCCGGTCCACCGGTATGCCCGAAAGGGTCGTAAACGTCTCTTGCCGCTCCGGAAATTTTTCGAGCAGTTCTTGCGTCTTTTCCAGCCACTGGCGATATGCCTGTTCAAACGTTTCTGTCGACATTTCTTCCACTCCTCGGATTCTCTCATTTTTCCAAATTCTAATGCCACACCGACAAAAAACGGCTCTTGCAATCACCTTGGGCAAAAGATAGGATAAATGGTGAACCAGGCATCATCGGAAATGATGGGTGGGGTGAGTCTTCATGAGCCAAAAATGGATCAAATGGGTGATCTACCTTGTGATTTTTTCGATGCTCCTGTCGACCATCGCCTTTGGGTTATCCTTTGTCTAGTCCTTATCTGTCTAGTCCTTGTCCATCAGGCCGGGAGAGAGGTCACTTTTTTCACATCGAGCGGCTGCTCGAACACATCGTGAAAGTGCCTTAACAAGACGCGCGCAAACTCCTCCGGTGTACAATCCACTCCCAACGCCCGCATCGACGTGACGCCGTACTCCTGAATCCCGCAGGGGACGATCAGTTGAAAAAACGACAAATCGGTATGTACATTGACGGCAAAGCCATGGCTGGTCACAAAGCCGTTGTTGCGTGAACGGTTTAATTTGACGCCAATCGCCGCAATCTTTTCATCTTTCACCCATACCCCGGTGTAACCTTCCTTGCGCGACGCCTCCAGAGCGTAATCCCGGAGCGAACGGATCAACACCTCTTCCAGGTCCCGGAGATACCGTCGGGCATCATTCCCACGCCTGCTTAAACTCAAGATGGGGTACCCCACCAGTTGTCCCGGGCCATGGTAAGTCACATCCCCGCCCCGGTCCACCTGGACGATCTGAACCCCCCTCCTGAATCCCTCCTCTTCCGTGACCAGGACATGTTCGCTGTGGCTCCCTCTGCCCAGGGTGATGACGTGCGGATGTTGCAGCAGGAGGAGCGCTTCAGGCTTTTCTCCCCGGGATACCTGCCCGACCCGTTCCCGTTGCCAGTCCCAGGCGAGCTGATAATCGACCGTTCCCGCAAGGTATACCTCAATCATCGCGCAACTCCCCTTTGCGTGCACCTGCGTCACGAAACCTGTTCGCTTCTGAATATCTCGATTCTACACTATTGTACCGATATTCAGCAGGAATTGTAAAGCCACACAAAGTGGCTGCCTCCCGGGGGATTCATGTGGTACAATTGAAAAAGCTCATCGCCTGTCATCAGGGAAAGGACGTAGGATGTGAGAGCATGCAGCGTTACAGTCGTTTGATTGTCCTTCTGATTTTGTTTATTCCTTTGGCCGTCGCCGCTTACGGATGGAAACTGCTGCGGGAAAGCGCCTACTATTTTTTTTATGTCCTGCGGCCGGACGGAAGCGAGGATTATGCCTGGATGGTCTGGCAGCTGATCTGGCACGTGGCAGGTGGCCTGGCGCTGCTCGGATTTGGTCTCTTTTTCTTGGGCGGTTTTCTTCTCCATCGGCAACGGAAGAAAAGCGGAAAGCAGGATCATCCGGAAAAGGCGAGCCGGCTCAACTCCAGGTCTTCCCGCTAGCTCAGTTTTGCCTCCCCCACCCGTCAACCCACCTGAGAAAGGGAACACGTTCGATGACGCGGCTGATCGAACCCACTTCAGCCAAGCTGTGCAAGCCAAGAAACAAGCACAGGAAAAAGGCTTTTACCCATTCGGGTTGCGTGGTCAGCAACCATAGCCCAAAAACCATCCCTAACAGATTGGAGCCTGCATCTCCCAGCATCGAACGCGCCTGCAAGTCAAAACGGCTTACCGCCAAAACGGCCCCCAAGTAAGGCATCCAGATGTCCCACTGCTGCCATCCAACAACAGAAAATGGCGCCACGGCTGAGATAGAAAACAAGAAACCCTTCACTGCGCGGCCAGGGCGGACATCCAGTAAATTCAATGTATTGACCGACAGAATCAAGAGGTTTGTCTGAAAGAACCAATGCCAAAACCCCTGACTTAGCGGCAAGGCGACAAGTCCGCCCGCGATGGAAAGAACAACCGCCTTTAAAAAACCGGTCGTAAGCCGCCCTTGGCGCCAAAAGGCCGCAACATGCCCTCGCAATCCCTTGATCTGCTGTTCACCATGCTGGTCATCCAGCCAACCGGCAAACGCAGCGATGGTGGAGCCAAGCAAAAGCCAGGGCAGAAATTCCCGGCTGGTTTCTGCGGAAAAGAGCCATTGATAGCCCCCGATCGCAAAGCATACGAAATACACAAGCAGCCCGGTGCCGGTCGGGGTTTTCCTTCCTTGATAATTGACCTGGACACTGGATATGTCGGCCAGGAACCGTTCAAACAGGGGATAGATCAACTTGACGCCGCCAAATCCCAATATCCCCCACAAGAGGAGACAGATTCCCTTGACAAACACCCTCTTCCCTCCCTTTTATCCCTGTCTGGACAGTTCCCAGAGGGTTTTTACGACATCTTTAAATTCCCTCCCCCGATGGACAAAGCCGCGCCAGTTCCGGCCAGTCGCCCGATGTGCAAGCGGCAGGGGCACCTCTTTGAGACGATAGCCTTGACGCAGCACTTGCACCGTAATGCCCACTTCAAGGCCAAAACCGCATGGATAATGCTGCACGGACGATAAAATCTCTTTCCGCATCGCCCGCTGGCCGGACAAAGGAGCCCCAATCTTATGTCCCGTCAGACGGTAAATCCCCTTTCCCGCTGTCCATGTCACGATCCCGAACCCGTCTTTTCGTTGAGGCTTCGGAAACTGGGCAATGGTCATATCCGCCTGATCTTCTAAAATTGGCGTCAACAAATGGCGGACATGAATCGCCGACCTCCCCAAATCGGCGTCCACCCAGCAAACCAGCGGGCTGTTCGTGGATGCCAAGCCAGTCGCAATGGCCGCTCCTTTCCCGCGGTTGTCCGGGTGACGCAGCAATTTGGCATAGCTCCGCGCCAATTCAGCGGTTCGATCTTGACTCCCGTCATCCACAACGATAATTTCTTCAAAGCAACCCGCCGCATGCAAAGCAAGCAGCGTTTCCACGATATAATCCTCTTCGTTATACGCGGGAACGATGGCCGTCACCATGATTCCACCACCGTTGTCGCCATTTCTTGGGTGATGAGATAGTGAAACCCCTTGGCGTCAATCAAGCGGTCACCGACCCACATGCGCACAAGACAAGTGCTGCCCATTCCCTCCCGACTCTTTTCGTAAAAATCAATCATATTGGAATGAGAACCAAGGAGAATCATTTTTTCCGCCCCCTTTTCGTATGCCAGCATCAACGCGGCATCTTCACTTGTCCCAAACATCGGGAACAGATGGCCAGACAGTCCGAATTCCTGTAGCCGCCTCATTCCTGGCGCAGAATGATCGGGATAGGCATGCACGACCAACTCGGCGCCGCTACAAAGCGCGGTCACGGAGACGCTATCCATGTCCCCGATGATTAAATCAGGCCGCAACCCGCATTCAAGAAGCGCGTCCGCCCCGCCATCCACCCCGATCAGGAGGGGCTTTTCCCTGAGAATAAACGGTCGCAGCACCTGCAAATCCTTTTTGTAATGTTGTCCGCGCGCCACAATCACGACAGTTCGCCCTGCCATCACGGTGGTCAGGGGCAGGTTGGCGCTCTGATGGAACATCTGATGCAAATCCATTTGGGCATTTTTCAGCGTGTTTTCGGCAAATTTGTGGAATTCCATCAACCGGTTGTCTTTCGCCTGGCTCCACCGTTGCCGATAGGCATCCCAAGTCAGCCGGCTGGCCTCGGCAAGCAAATGGAAATGCGTCCCGTCCCAGCAGCCGATCTCCCGATCGGTCAACCAGAGCGTCATCCCTTCCCGGAAAAGCTGAAAATCTTTGGAACGCCTGAGATCGAAAACTGGTATTTGCGCTTCCAAAAGCCGCCTTGGACCGGCTGTCTGATACCGGCCGCTGAACGTCGAACGGGCGTTGATCACCGCCGATACCTTTTTTTCAACCAATTCCGATGCGGCAAGTTCATCAATATCCTGGTGGGAGAGCACCGCGATTTGCCCCGGCTGAATGCGCTTCAACAATCGTTTTGTCGAACCGTCTACGATACATGTCCCGATAATGGTTGTGGCTGATCCTTCCCCGGCGTCCTCTGCCATGCTCACGTCGAAGATGGGCCGTGAGGTCTGAGTGAACATCCCGCACTCTCTCCTTGCGATACGCATCAAATTCCTGCGTTAGTATTTTTCCATCCTGACATCGATTTCAATCCTTGGAAATAAATACAAATTGGGGCAGAATTCGGCTGAATTCTGCCCCAAATCGCTTGTCGGATTTTGCTAAAGATTGTAAGATAGAGACAAACCGGTCAACCCGCTTTTAACTCCAGGCGAAGCTTGTCCGCAATCATGGCAATAAACTCGGAATTGGTCGGCTTGGTGCGATCCAGGTGTACCGTATACCCAAACACTTTCTCGATGGACTCCAGGTTCCCGCGGTTCCAGGCCACCTCAATCGCGTGCCGGATGGCTCGCTCCACGCGGGAAGGTGTCGTCATGTATTTTTCGGCAATGCGAGGATACAGCTTTCGCGTGATATGACCAAGCAACTCAATCTCATGGTAGACCATCATAATGGCTTCGCGCAAATAAAGATACCCCTTGATATGGGCCGGAACGCCAAATTCGTGAATGATGTCGGTGACTTTGATCTCCAGCTCCCGGAGCGGGTTTTGTCCCTGTCCCGGCAACATGACCGGTTCGTGTCCATTGGGCGTTTCCAGACACAGGCTATGGTGCCGCAGTCCAGAGCCAGACAATGTGTAGGACACCGGATCAGCCACTTGATAAATCCGCTGCAGCAACAGCTGCATGTCGAACGGCTTCAAAATGTAATACGAGGCTCCCAGGTCAACCGCCTTTTTGGTAATGGACTCTTGCCCAAAAGCGGTGAGCATGATCACTTTCGGCGACTTGCTCAAACGGAGCTCTTTCATCTGCTCCAGCACGCCTAGACCGTCCAGGTAAGGCATGATGATGTCCAGAATGATGACATCCGGAAGGCTGGAAGAGGTTTGCAAAGCTTCCACGACTTCATTTCCATTGTAGTATGTACCGACAATTTCAATCCGATCTTCTTTCTCCAAAAAATCTGACAACAATTTCGTAAATTCCCGATTATCGTCTGCAATCATGACATGGACTTTCTCCAAATGAAACCCTCCTACCCACTTTGCTCAATGCCATTTCTCATCGTTTTACAACTTCGACAAGGGGTCAGGGAATTCCTTCTAAAAATGCAAAAAAATCCGAGGACGATTCACCTGTCCTCGGATGTTGTTCCAATAACCCCGCATCACGCAACATCCATTCGATAAAGGTGGCATAACCCGACGTGGGATCATTGACGAAAACATGGGTCACGGCACCGACGAGGCAGCCGTTTTGGATGATGGGACTGCCGCTCATGCCCTGGACAATCCCACCCGTTTTGTCAAGCAACTCCGGATCGGTGACGCGTATGATCATGCCTTTTGTCGCTGGGTATCGCTGCGGGAAGACATCGACAATCTCAATGCGGTAACGCTGCACCTTGTCCCCTTCAACCACAGTCAGAATCTCTGCCGGTCCTTTTTTCACATCCTCGGCGTAAGCGACAGGAATGGCCTCCCGCGGCAAACTGTTGTATGGAAAGTTTTCTATCTTTCCAAAAATCCCGAAGGGCGTATTCTTCTCGATCGTTCCGATCGGTTTGTCATGGTAGAAGAAAGCTCTCTTCTGTCCCGGACTGCCGCTTTCACCCCGTTGAATCGACGACACATGGGAAAGGAGGATTTTTCCGTCACCGACGACGATGGGCTTTTGCGTATCCATGTCTGTAATGACATGGCCCAAGGCACCGTAAACTTTTTTTTCCGGGTGATAAAACGTCAGTGTGCCAACACCGGCGGCAGAATCTCTGACATAGAGCCCGACTTGATATTTTCCCGTGCTTCCATTTTTTTCAGGCAGCACCCGGACTTGCACTTTTTCTTTCCCTCTGACCAGTTCGATCTCGACTGGCTCCCCTTTTTCCCCAGCCTCCTGTACCTGTTTTGTAAATTGTTCCGAAGAGAGAACCGGCTTTTTGTTCAGGCGAACAATCAGGTCACCAATTTGAATATCTGATTTTTTTGCGGGTGAAACTTGTTGGTGACGGGAGTTTTCAACCATGTGGTAACCGACCACCATCACTCCGGCTGATTGAAGCTGGACACCAATGGATTGCCCCCCAGGGATTAACTTGATGTCAGGAAGGACATCGACATTGACCGTCTTAATCGGGAACTTGTCAAAAAGCTTGACTTGCAGTTGGGTTTCTCCCGTTTGCCTGGTCTGAAAAGTGAACGCTGTTGTGGCTTGCTGCTCTGCGTCGAGGAGAGAAAGAACGTCGGTGTTCGTCGTTTGGACCGTCGTAAAGCTCAGCTTTGGCAGCTGATGAACGGAGCCCTTGATAAAGCGAAGTTGATCGGGTAATGTGGAAAATTCCAGAAAGGAGGATGAAAAAGCAAAAAGAAGCAAGAGCGAAGCGGTAATAAGGCCGAACAGACGTTTTGCCCAATGCTGATTCAAAAAAATCACACTCCCACCTTACCCCCCATATCCCCTCCAGCATGATGATTGAACTGTCTTTTCACGCTGTACCCATAGGATCTCCGTACGTGGAGGCTTTTATAAACCACAAATCCTGCCACCCACGCTTTTTTCGGGATGCTATTAGGATTGCCCAACTGAACAGGTTTCATCCTTCTTTTTCCAAAGCTTCTTCCATCCGTGTCCGCTACGCGGGCCACATCGTTTGCTTGAATTGTTCCGCACGCCGGAGCATATTTTCCGCGTGTTGAAGGGAGAGTTCCGACGTGTGATCTCCTTCCAACATACGGGCTAAAGCCTGAATGCGCTCAGGCCTGTCCAGAAGGCGGACGCCGGAGGTTACACCGTTCTCGCCGATTTCTTTTTGCACCAGGTAGTGGGCGTCGGCCATACAGACCACTTGGGGGAGGTGGGAAATGCAGAGCACTTGGTGCTCCCGGGAAAGGCGAATCAATTTCTCCGCCACCGCTTGGGCGCTCTGCCCGGATATTCCGGTGTCAATTTCATCAAAAACAATGGTGGTCGTCTCTTTGGTTTCGGAAAAAACAACGCTGGAAAACACTGTTTTCAACGCCAGCATCAGCCGGGACAACTCGCCCCCTGAGGCCACTTTGGATATCGGCAACGGCTCGGCCCCCGCATAGGGTGAGACAAGAAACAACACTTCGTCCATTCCCTGCGCGTCGAACACGCGGCGTTTCGGGGCATCCGCCCCGCCTTCACGGCGAGGGAGGACCTGGATCAGAAAACGCATATTCCCCAGTTGCAGTTGATTCAGTTCGGCCTGGATTTGTTCAGTCAACTGCTCGGCCAGCCGGCGGCGGAAACGTGACAATTTTTCGGCATGCATGGCCATGTGTTGTTCCGCTTCCGAAATGGATCGCTTCAACACTGCCAGCCGTTCTTCCCTCTGGTCCAGCTGTGCCAGTTCTGCTTCAATCTGCCGGGCATAGGACAAGATGGCCTCAATGGAATCGCCGTATTTTCGCTTCAAATGCTGGATAAGCGAGACCCGCTCTTCTATCTGATGAAGCCGGTGCGGATCGAAGTGAAACGTTTCTTTTTTCCTGCGCAACTGAATGATGGCCTCTTCTGTCGCGTAATAGGCCTGGTTGAGAAGCTCGATCAGCGGCTTTAATTCACTGTCCAGATGGACGATTTGTTCCAAATCAGCAAGCGCCTTGCCCAGTTGATCGGTCGCGCCTTGGGAAGCAGCGAGCGCATGGTATGCGCTGTGCATGGCGTATTGGATCTTTTCTGCGTGAGAAAGGATTTTCTGTTCCGCGGCAAGCCGTTCTTCCTCACCGATCTCAAGGGAGGCGTTGCGGATTTCTTCCAGCTGGTAACGGTAGAGGTCTTGCTGATGCAGCCATTGTTTTTCACGCTCGAGAAGATGCTGGTACTCCTGTTGCCAATCCCGGTATTTTTCCCACCACTTGCGATACTCCTGCAGGTGGGCTTTTCCTTCCTCCGGCAACAGACTGTCGAGCCACTGGCGTTGCACCTGCAGATCGTTCAGGGTATGGCTTTCCTGCTGCCTGTACACGTTTACCAGAACCTCTCCCAAACGGCGAAGCAGGCTTAACGGGACCAAATGCCCGTTGACCCTGCAGGTGCTGCGCCCCTGCCGCGTAATTTCCCGTTGCAGGATTAAAGAATAGCATTCCCCGTTTTCCCCGTCAGTTTCTACTTCCTCGGCAATGCCCGCCGCTGCCAAAAGTTCCCGCACAGGGTGTGTCGAATGATATGTAAAAAGCGCTTCGAGGTAGCTTTTCTCGGCTCCCTGACGAATATAATCGGCTGATGCGCGCTGTCCCATCAATAGCTGCAGCGCATCCAGAATCACCGATTTACCTGCTCCCGATTCCCCCGTCAGGATATGCAAACCGCGGCCGAAACGCAGATGCAGCTCTTCAAAAGTGACAAACTGCCTGATGTGCAATTCTTCCAGCATGCGCCTCACCTGCTACAGCAATTCTAGAATCCGCTCCGCCACCCTCTCCGTCAGTTCCTGACTGCGGCAAATGATCAAAATAGTATCGTCACCGCCAATGGTTCCCATCACCTCGGGCCATTCCAGGTGATCGATCAGCGCCGCGACGGCATGGGCATTTCCGGGCAAGGTTTTTAAAACAAGGAAATACTCCGTGTAATCCAGCTTGACGAAACTGTCTTCGAGCGCCCGGCGCAATTTTTGCAGCGAGCTGACTCCCCTGTCCCCAGGCAGCGCATACTTGTAGCGGCCATTTGCCGTCGGTGTTTTCACCAGTTGCATTTCCTTGATGTCGCGGGAAATCGTCGCCTGCGTGACAGGAAACCCTGCCTGCCGCAATGCCTCCGCCAATTCCTCCTGGGTTTCTATATCTTGCGTGGCAATGATTTCGCGAATCTTGAGACGCCTTTTCGCCTTCACTTGCAAGTCCCTTCCTCTTCTTCCTGGGTTTGACCCTGGAGCTTCTCCCGCACCACTTCAAAAAACGTATTCTCCCGCCACTTGACAAGCTGGGTTGTGTACGGGGAACGACGGACCAGAATCTGATCCCCATGTTGCAGCTGGACGCCGAGTTGCCCGTCCACGGTCAAGCCCAGATCTTCATGATCGGAGAGAACCTGGATCTCCACTTCATCATCCGGCGACAGGACAATCGGACGGGCGGTCAGCGTATGCGGGGCGATGGGGGTGAAAAGCAATACCTCTACATTCGGGCTGATGATCGGCCCGCCTGCAGAAAGGGAATAGGCGGTCGAGCCTGTCGGACTGGAAATCAGCACGCCGTCGCCAGAATATTTTCCGAGCAGCATCCCGTTGACCAATACTTTGTTGGTCACCATGCGGGAAAAGGATCCCTTGGCTATGCCCACATCATTCAATGCCTGAAACGTATGCGTCCGTTTGCCGGCACGAAAAAGCTGCGTTTCCAGCATCATCCGTTCTTCTACGATATACCGCTTTGCCAGGATCTGCCGAACACTGTCTGCCAAATTGTGCGGTTCCGCCTCGGAGAGAAATCCCAGATGCCCGAGATTGATGCCGAGGATGGGAATGGGATAAGGCGCCAAGGCTCGCGCGACTCCCAGCAATGTGCCGTCTCCCCCGAGGACAAAAACCAATTCAACACGCTGATGAAATTGCTCAAACGGAAGCGCCAGGTCACTCCGTTTCAGGTAATCGGCCGTGGCCGGTTCCAAAACGGGCTTGCTTCCGTGTTGCTCCAACAAGTGCACCAGTTGGTTCGCGACTTCCCAGGCATGTTTTTTGGTTGGATTGACATAAATCCCGACGCAGACCATGTGGATCACCTCGTTTGCCAGGGATTCAAGCACGCCCCGATGACAGCTCAGCATGGGCAGCCGCAACCACTTCTTCCACTTTCTGGAATGATATGGCGTCCGGTTTCTCTCCCGGTAAAAATTGGTGCAGGGAAAGGAATTCAATGTTCCCATCCCCGCCCGTAATGGGGGAAAAGGTCAGGCCCAACCCGTGAAAACCCAGCTCCGCTATCGCCACAAGGAGCTGATGCAACACTTTTTTGTGAACTTCGGGATCGCTAACGATCCCTTTTTTTCCCACTAGTTGCCTTCCGGCTTCAAATTGCGGTTTCAGCAAGGTGATCACATGGCTTTCGGCGGGCAGAAAGTTGGCAAGGACCGGGAAAATCAACCTGACCGAAATGAAGGATACATCGATGGTCACCCAATCAGGAAGGCCATGTGTCAGTCGCTCAGCCTGAAAATATCTGAAATTGGTCCTTTCAAAAAGGATGACACGCGGATCCTGCCGCAGTTTCCATGCCAACTGCCCATACCCCACATCGACCGCATATACCAGACGCGCGCCGTGCTGAAGGGCACAATCGGTAAAGCCGCCCGTCGAAGCCCCGATGTCCAGAACCGTGGCTCCCTGGAGGGAAACACCAAACGTGTGGATCGCCTTTTCCAGTTTGAGGCCCCCGCGGCTGACGTAAGGCATCGATTCTCCCTTGATTTCGACGGCGGCGTCGGGAGTCACTTTGCTTCCTGCTTTCTCCACCCGCTGCCCATCCACAAACACCAGGCCAGCCATGATCGCCGCCTGCGCCTTTTCCCGTGAAGGCATCAACCCCTGCTCAACCAGCCATTGATCGATACGCATCTTGTTCTTCTTGGGCATCTTGGACATGTTGAACCTCGCCTGTCATTAAGGATTTAGGCATGCCAGAGATCCGGCTTTTGCTGAAACAGGAGGCGCTTGATCCGCAGGACGCATTCATCGGCGGTCAGTTGGACCGATTGACGAAGCTGGGCGATGCTGCCGTGTTCGATGAAGCGATCGGGCAGCCCGATATTTTCAATCTGCACATGAATGTTCTGATCAGCATACCATTCCAGCACGGCGCTGCCGAATCCCGCCGCACGGGCAGCTTCTTCAATGGTCACAATGAGCTCATGTTCGCCGGGAAGCCGTGACAACAGCTCTTCATCCAGCGGTTTGATGAAGCGGGCGTCCACAACGGTCGGTTCAACCCCGTAGGGCCGCAGAAGCTCTGCCGCCTGAAGGGCCACTTCCACCATCGGGCCGATGGCAAGGATGGCCACCTTTTTCCCGTGCTGCAAAATCTCTGCCTTGCCGATGGGGATGGCTCGCGGTTGTTCCGGCACAAGCCCCTGGGCGTTGCCCCTCGGGTACCGAACGGCAACCGGACCTTCGCAATGGTACAGCGCTGTGTAGACCATATGACGCAACTGGTTTTCATCACGGGGCATCATCAGGGTCATATTGGGGACGACGCGCAAAAAGGCCAAATCAAAAACCCCCTGGTGGGTGTCTCCGTCTGCTCCCACCAGACCGGCACGATCCACCATAAAGACGACGTGCAGGTTCTGCCGGCAAATGTCGTGGATCACCTGATCATAGGCCCTTTGCAGAAACGTGGAATAAACGGCAAAAACAGGCTTGAATCCCTGTGTCGCCAGGCCGCCGCAAAACGTGGTCGCATGTTGCTCGGCGATCCCTACATCAAAAAAGCGCTCCGGGAATACGGCAGCAAACTGGTCCAGTCCCGTGCCGCCAGGCATAGCTGCCGTCACGGCCACAATGGTCGGATCCTCTTCGGCAAGCTGGATCAGAGTCCTGGACATCACGCTGCTGTAGGACGGCGCGGCTGAGGTTTTCATCACTTCCCCTGACTCGATCTTATAGGGGCTGATCCCGTGGTATTTGACCGAATCCTTTTCTGCAGGACCGTATCCTTTCCCCTTGACCGTCACCACGTGGACCAATACAGGCTCATTGAGCCGTTTTGCCTGTTGCAGCGAAGAAAACAGTTCATCCAGCGAATGTCCGTTCACCGGACCCAGGTACGTCAACCCCAGTTCTTCAAACAGGATGCCGTCCAAAACAAGATACTTCAGGCTGTCTTTGAGTCTTTCCGCCGTTTTGGCGAGCGTCTCCCCGATAGCCGGCACGCGTTTGAGGAAGTACTCCAGCTCATCCTTCACCCGGGCATAATGCTTGTCTGTCCGCAGTCTCCCCAGATAGTGGTGCAAGGCGCCTACGTTGGGCGAAATCGACATCTCGTTATCGTTGAGAACGACAATCAGCTTCCGTTTTTCATGCCCGATGTGATTCAACGCCTCCAGCGCCATGCCCCCTGTCAGCGCGCCATCGCCAATGACGGCAATCACTTCATGGTTCTCTCTTTTCAGATCCCGAGCCACAGCCATCCCAAGGGCTGCAGACAGGGAGGTGCTGCTATGCCCTGTCTCCCAGACGTCATGCACCGACTCAGAGCGTCTCGGAAAACCGCTCAAGCCCCTGAATTGCCGAAGCGTGTCAAACTGCTCTTTTCGGCCCGTGATGATCTTGTGTACATAACTCTGGTGGCCTACATCCCAGATAATCTTGTCTTTGGGAGAGTCAAAAATGATATGTAAGGCAAGCGTCAGTTCGACAACCCCCAGATTAGGCGCAAGATGTCCGCCTGTCACTGACAATTTCTCAATAAGAAACTGCCGGATCTCTTGGGCAAGCTGGGGCAACTGGTGACGGGGCAGCGTTTTGAGTTGTTCAGGCGAGTGGATCTGTTCGAGGAGCATGCACTATTTCCTCCCTTTTTTATTGGACAGAGGAGCCCCTTGAGATGTGCCGTTCTTCCTTTTCGCTTCAAAGATCCGGATATGTAGGTGTTCCTCAAGAAAATAGAGAACTTTTCCGATCTGAAAGACAATCCATTCCGCATGGCGGATGGCGATGGATTTTCCGACCGCCTTCCCTCCCACCGTAAGAGCCGCCACAAAAGCCGTCATCAGTACATTAAGCAGGTTTTCCGCCATCGCGCGAGAAGGGAACAAAACGAGGATCTGCGTCATCACAGCCACAGCGGCGGCGCCGCTGACGATGCCACTGATGTCGCCAATGACGTCATTGCAAAAATTAGAAAACTGATCGGCATTTCGCACGATTTTCAAAGCATGGCGGGCACCCCGTACCTTCGCCGCTCCCATCGCGTGAAAGGGCTGTTCTTCCGCCGCCGTTGAGGCAATGCCGAGAATGTCAAAAAAGATCCCGATAAATACGATAAAAAGGAGGATGAGAAACCCTATCCCCCAGCTCACATTGGCCATCATCAGCGTTGAGACAAAAGATATTCCGATCGCCAAGACGAAAGTTACAAAGCTAATAAAAATGCTCCATCGAAGGGAGCCTTTGGATAAGAGCCTCATTTATATGTTGGACCGCTCCTTGAAAATGAACGGGTATGTACCGGAGTGGTAGCTTTTTGGATAAATGCTGTGGCTTAAGGTCCAGTAGGTTTTCCCAAGCCAGCACCCAGACGTCGCCATCCGGGCGGTTTCCCTTTCAGCCGGCCTCGACGTGTCGCCATTCGTCGGACTGGATTACCACTTAGTCCACACTTTAATCTCCAAAAAGCCCCGCCAAGCGGACAGTCTAGGAGCTTTCCTCGACAGTCCTTGACGTTTCCTTAGCCTCTTTTGCAAAGCAGGTTTCATACAGAACCCGGATTATGCCCATGGCCAGTGAGCATAAAGTGGGTTAGCCTGTAATCCCCGCTGCTTCACTCAAGGCAGGCTACGCTGTACGCAGCTTTCGCCAACGTACAGGTTCACTCCCAAGCCGTGGTTGCCCACGCGTCTTGGGTCTCCGCGGAAGGAGGGTCAACGCCCACATGCCTTTGTGGATCGCCCTCCATCCTTAACTCCCAGCATCAGCCCAGGTCTGGGCTCCCCAAGCCAACACCAGGAACTTCATCGATGTGCCCTTCGGTGGATTTTTAGGCCCACCTTCAGAAACGCAGGACTGACTAGAATACTGCACCACTCCTTTTCGCCTACATTATAGCACATACCGGCTTGGAATCACAACGACACCGCCAGCGTTTTATCCCTGCCTGTATTGCGGCTCTTCCTGCTCCATGTAGTTCATCCGGCTCTGCAGCGAGCTGATGATGTTCTCCATGGACTGCGCCAGTTGATTGTACATCTGCTTGGCTTGCTGATCTTGGGTTTCCAGGGCAAAGGTTTTCAGGTTGGCTTTGACGCTTTCAGCAGATGCGATGGTTTGTTGCATTTTTGTCCCGACTGTCATGATTCTTCACCTCCGAATAGTAGATTTCCCAGAACGGAGGTGTTCCTTCCTTGACAAAGAATGGGATCAGGCATGACGGTGAAGCAGCAGATTGGCAATTTCGTGCAGCCATTTTGCGTTCAGTCCGGCATCCTGGATCGCTTTCTGTGCTTTTTTCGTATGTTCATGCACCAATTGGGCTGTACGCTCCACTCCAAAGAGCCGGGGGTACGTGAGTTTTCCGGTCCGCTCATCGCTGCCCACTGCTTTTCCCAAGGTGGCTGATTGCCCTGTCACATCGAGCAAATCATCCTGAATCTGAAAAGCCAGGCCGAGATGCAGGCCGAATGCGGACAAGGCCTCCAGTTGCCGGGAGGTGGCACCCGCCAGGAGTCCGCCAATGCGGATGGCGGCCCGGATGAGGGCGGCCGTTTTTTTCCGGTGGATTTGTTCCAGATAACTTGCAATCTCAACTGCCGGCTGGCCGGAATAATCGGCAGCAGGATCGGCGGCAGACAAATCCATGACTTGCCCTCCCACCATGCCAGCCGGTCCAGCCGCCTCAGACAATTCCAGGATCACCCGAAGCACTACCTTTGAGTCAAATCCCTCCGCCAATCCTGTACGCGCAATGAGCGTGAAAGCATGCGTCAGGAGGGCATCTCCCGCCAGAATCGCCATGGCCTCTCCAAACACTTTGTGATTGGTTGGGCGGCCACGCCGGAAGTCATCATCGTCCATGGCCGGAAGATCGTCGTGAATCAGGGAATAGGTGTGGATCAGTTCCACGGCCACGGCAATGGGAACCAATTTTTCCCAAGTCGCATCCAAAGATTCGGCCGCCGCCAGCACCAAAACGGGCCGTATCCGTTTCCCGCCCGCCATCAAGGAATAAGCCATCGCCTCTCTGAGGCGCGGGGGCACTTCCGACAGCGGACCATCCTCGCTGCAAAGCACGGCTATATGTTGGTTGACGGCCGTAACCCGTTGTTGCAGATACTCTTCAAGATTCAAACAGATTCCTCCTCGCCATACGGCCTGCTTCGCCATTCATCATTTTCCTTGACAAGGACTTCAATTTTTCGTCCCACATCCTCAAGCTTCTTGCTGCACAAACGGGCGAGCAACATCCCTTCCTGGAACAGCTGAATGGACTGCTCCAGGGGAATTTCCCCCTGTTCCAGTTTTTCGACAACCTCTTCCAGCCGCTTGATCGCCTCGTCAAAAGGAAGTTCTGCCAAATCGTTCAGATTTGCCTCGTTCATGGCCCGGCTCACCTCCATTTTCTCCCATTTCTGTGTCATAAACAGATGGAAACTGTTTGTTATCAATGCGGTACACCTGACAATCCAGTTGTCCGTCACGCAACTGGACCTGAACCAAATCGCCGAGCGCCACTTGTTCTGTGGTAAGAACCAGCTGTCCGTCCTCGGAGCGGACCAGTGCATACCCGCGTTGCATCACTTTGAGCGGGCTCAAGGCGTCCAAATGGCGCAGGGTCAGGGATAACCGGTGGCGCCTGTGTTCGAATGTCGCTTCCATTCCTTTGTTCAACCGGTACTGAAGGTAACGGAGCCGCTCCATTTCTTGATTCAGGCGGTGCCCCGGGTGGATTTTTTCCATTCGATGCCGCAAGGCTTGCAGGGCGGAGGCGGATGCGTTCAAGCGGCTATGCAGGGAAAAACGAAGCCGATCGACCAAATGATCCAATCGTTGCTCCTGCCTCAACAGGAGGCCTTCCGGCCGCCTGAAGACGCTGTACTGGCAAATTCGCTTCAGCCGGGCCTCCTCCTGCTGCAACCGGGCGCTGATCACTCGCTTGAGCCGGGCCCTCAGCTGGCCGATCCGTTCCACCAGTTCGCTGTATAATGGGACGGCCAGCTCAGCCGCTGCTGTCGGCGTGGCTGCCCGCACATCGGCCACAAAATCGGCAATGGTCACGTCCGTCTCGTGACCGACTGCGGAAATGATCGGGATCTCCGAGGCATAAATGGCGCGGGCAACGGCCTCTTCGTTGAACGCCCAAAGCTCCTCGATCGAACCGCCTCCCCGGCCGACGATTAAGACATCTGCCTCCTTCTGCTGATTCATCATTTGAATCGCATGGACAATGGAAGGGACGGCACGCGAACCTTGCACCTCCACCGGAGCGATGATGACGCGAACGATTGGATAGCGTCGCTGGATAGTCGTCAAAATGTCCCGGATGGCCGCGCCCGACAGGGAGGTGATCACGCCGATCACGCGGGGATACGGGGGCAACGGTTTTTTTCGCGCGGGTGAAAAGAGGCCTTCCGATTCCAGGCGTTTTTTCAACTGCTCAAAGGCCAGAAACAGGCTGCCAACACCATCCGGCTGCATTTCCAGCACGTAAAACTGGTATTGGCCGTCCCGTTCATAAACACTGACATATCCCCTGGCCAGAACATTCATTCCATCCTCCGGCTGGAAAGCCAGGGAGCGGTTATGGCTGGCGAACATGACCGCCTTGATCTTGCTGGAAGCGTCTTTCAGCGTAAAATACATGTGCCCTCGCCGGTGATGGGTGAAATTGGAGATTTCCCCTTTGATCCAGATATCTTGCAGTCGCTGATCCTGGTCAATCCGCTCGCGGATCATGCGGGTCAGTTCACTGATGGTGTACGTCTGCTGGTTCAGATTCATCTCCCTCTCCTCAATCAGCGCGCAGATACACGCTTCACACCGATGACCGCTGCAACTGCGCGCAGGCCAGGGTGTTTTTCAACAGCATGGCAATCGTCATCGGACCGACGCCGCCCGGGACAGGCGTAATCTGGCCCGCAACATGAACCGCTTCGGAAAAACAGACATCGCCGACCAGTTTGCCGTCCGGCGTACGATTGATCCCCACATCAATCACACAAGCGCCCGGCTTGATCATCTCCCCCCGAATCAGCTCCGGCTGTCCCACCGCACAGACGAGAATATCTGCCTGTCTCGTGATCGCAGACAGTTCGGGAGTTCGCGAATGGCAGACAGAGACTGTGGCATGCTCACGCAACAACAACAACGCCGCCGGTTTGCCGACGATGTTGCTCCGTCCCACCACGACGGCATGTCGGCCGGCAATGGGGACATTCTGCCGTTTGAGCAGTTCGATCACGCCGAGAGGAGTGCAAGGAAAGATGCCTGGTTTGCCGACCAGCAATTTCCCCGCGTTGACGGGATGAAAACCGTCGACATCTTTGGACGGATCGACAGCGTCCAGGATCCGCTCCGAACGGATATGTTCCGGAAGCGGCAATTGGACCAGAATGCCGTGAATGTCCGGCCTGTGATTGAGGGTATGAACCAATCGCAAGAGCTCGTCTTCGCTGATGGAGGCGTCCAGGCGATGCACTTCCGAGTAGATACCCGCCTCTTGACAGGCTTTCTCCTTGTTCCTGACGTAGGTGGCGGAAGCGGGATCATCGCCGACGAGAACAACCGCCAATCCGGGGACGAACTGTTCCCGGCGCCAATGTTCAACCGTTTGTTTCACCTCATCCCTGATTTGCTTGGCTATCGTCTTGCCGTCGATCACTTGTGCCGCCATCGTATTCTCCTTTCCAGGTCTTACTGATGTACGCATAGCTGTTTCCACCCGATCAGCGCAACCCCGCAGGCGTTGTCGCCGCTGTACTCGGGTGCACTGAAATAACACCTGGCGCCGACCGCCGGATGCTCAAGCCGCTGTTTCAGCCGGTTCCTAATCCAGCTGTTCGCCACCACACCGCCAACCCACAACACCTCTTTTGGATAGCCGGCCGCAAAAGCGTTGCGAAGCGCCTTTTCCAGCGTGTTGGCCACACAAACCTCCACTGCGCGCGCGATCGCGGAAGGCGGCGCGCCCGTTGCTATCCAGCGCAGCGCCTGCGTTTCAGGACCGGAAAAACTGAACCATGTCCCCTTGACGGCGGAAGGAATGCGCAATCCGCTTTCCTCTCCGTTGTTGGCCAGTTGTTCCAATGCAGGACCGGCTGGAAAAGGGAGCCCCAATGCCACACCCACCCGGTCAATCAGCTGCCCGGCATAAAGATCTGTCGAACCGCCGATGGCCTCAACCTTGTAGCCGGTTGGACGCGGCTCGACCGCCAAGATTTCACTGGTGCCCCCCGACAAATGCACCGCCGTAAAAGCTGAAACCTGGTTCAACCTTTGTCCCGTATCGCCCAGCGACCAAACGCCTGCCGCCAGATGCCCCTCCTGGTGCGTTGTCAGAAAACAGGGGACATTCAGGAAGCGGGCCAACCATCGGGCATAGCTCAGTCCAACTTGAAAGACGGGCATGTACGAACCGGGAACAGGACGCGGTGCCGCGCTGACAGCGATCGCCTGCAAGCGCCCCGGCGGAAGGCCGGATTCTTCAAGCAACTCCGGAAGATGTTGCACATGCTGAAAAACTGCAGCCGATTGTTGCAAGCCACGCTCTCCCGGCTTTACCTGTAGCAACTTCCGCCGGTCCAAAAGCACACGCCCGTTTTCGTCCATCAGGCAGATGGAGGTGCGGTAGTTACTGGTATCAATTCCCAATACAGACATCTCGTATGCCTCACCCTTCAGACTCCACCATCTCCAGGCGACGCGGAATCCTTTTCCATGTCCCGGCTCACCGCCGACAAAACCCCGTTGACAAAACGCCGGCCCTCGTCGGTACTGAAACGTTTGGCCAGCTCCACCGCTTCATCCATCACGACGGAAAACGGCGTCCCGATGTGCATCATTTCAAACAAGGCCATCCGCAAGATGTTCCGATCAATCACACTCAATCGTTCCAGTGTCCACCCCCTAAGATAGGGCCGGATGCATTGATCCAGATTTTCCTGGTGCTGCTGCGTCCCATAAACGAGCGAAACGACAAAATCGTCCACTTCATCAGGTATTTTCGCGTCCGGAAAGAGGGCCTCCAGGGCCTTTTCCGGCGTGGCGCCCGTCAAGTCTATCTGATATAAAGCCTGCAGCGCTTTTTCCCGTGCCAATCGCCTCGGAATGGGCAACAAGCTCACCCCCTAAAAGAGAAAGAAGTCACCCCGATTTGGTGACTTGTTACGAATCGTTGCGAAAAAAATGATCTGGCAGGATACGGGTTAAGACATCCCGCAAAGGCTCCTTTTCATCCACCTTTTTACCGAGATAATACCCGCACAAGATCAACAAGGCGACGATGAGCATTCGCCAAAACCCGACCAGCAAAAACAACACGCCAAGCCAGAAACCGAACAGTGTCCCCAGCAATTTTCCGCGATGCTGGTGCCATAACTCTGCAAAAAGCTCTTTCACGCTTATTCCACCCTTGGTTTCGCTACTGGCGAGGGAAGCTTGGATTGGATCTGCCGGATCGTGACATGCACGTCACGGACGCTGACACCAGTAATCTCTTCCACACGATATTTTACCCGGCTCTGTACGTCTTCCACCAGTCCGGGAAAATCTCGTTCTCCGTCGGCATTCAGGACAATGGAAATTTGCAGTTCACCCAGCTCATTCGTCTTTACGCGCAGTTCCTGGGTGTATACCCCCCGCATCTGGGAAAGCGCCTGCTGTACCAAATTTTCAATGGCTTCGCGCGCAATGGCAAGCGAACCCAGCTCATTGACTTGAAAAACGCTGCCCATACGCTGGGGACGGCGAAAAGCCAGCCATACCAGGCGCGCACCTACCAACAGGATAAAGAAGGCCAGGACCCACATCACCCAGTAGCTGCTCTCGGTCTGCCGCAAATCGGCTAGCCGGGCGATGAACAGTTCGGACCAGACCCCTTTCAACAGCCACAGTGCTGACCCAATCGCCAAAGCCATCAACATCAGGCCACCTAATGCCACCAGCAGCCGATCAAACCAATGCTTCATGTCCAGACAACCTCATTTCGTTTCAGCGCCGCTTACAAAATCCACATCCACAATAAACACGTTCACGGCATCCACGTGCAGGCCGGTCATCGATTCCACCGTGTAGCGGACATTGTCCTGGATGTTTCGCCCGATCTGGTTCAACGGTTTGCCGTACTCAGCCACCACGCGCAAATCAATCGAGACGTTGGACTGATCCATGGTGACCGTCACCCCTTTTGAGAGGTTTTTGCTGAACCAGTCGGCAATATCTTCCATCCAGCCCCCGCCGCCACTCATCGCCACCACGCCGGGGACCTCCAGACAGGCGAGCGCGGCAATAATCCGCACCACATTGGAATCGATTTCGATTGAGCCCAACTCCGATTTTACATAGTCTGGAACATATGCCTCCATCTTTTGTGCTCCTTTTCGTTAATCTAAGGAACTATGGAAACCGGTTTATTTTACAGTGATCGGATACAGCTCCAAAAACTTGGTGTTGATGTCTCCTGCGAGGAACTTGGGATGGTTCAACACTTGCAGGTGAAAGGGAATCGTCGTCTCTACCCCCTCGATGACAAATTCCTCCAGGGCCCTTCGCATCCTGGCAATGGCTTCTTCCCTCGTTCTGCCCCAGGTGATCACCTTGGCGATCATGGAATCGTAGTAAGGAGGAATCCGGTAACCCGGGAAAACCGCGCTGTCCACACGCACACCGATGCCGCCAGGGGGAAGATATTCCCGAATCACGCCGGGTGACGGACGGAAATTTTGCCCGGGATCCTCCGCGTTGATCCGGCATTCAATCGCCCAGCCCTCGAGCGCCACCTCCTCTTGTGAGAAAGACAGCGGCTCACCCTGGGCAACCAGGATTTGTTCCTTGACCAGGTCAACGCCAGTGATCCACTCCGTCACGGGGTGTTCCACCTGGATGCGGGTGTTCATCTCCATAAAATAAAAATGCCCGTCCTGATAGAGAAACTCAACCGTGCCCGCACCGACATAATCGACGGCTTGCGCCGCCTTGACCGCCGCCTCTCCCATCGCTTTTCGAAGCTCCGGCGTCATGGCCGGCGAAGGCGCCTCTTCAATCAGTTTTTGGTGCCGGCGCTGAATGGAACAGTCCCGCTCTCCGAGGTATACGACGTTTCCATGCTGATCCGCCATGATCTGGATTTCAATGTGTCGAGGGGATTCCAAAAATTTTTCAATATACACCCCGGGATTGCCGAAGGCCGTTTCTGCCTCCATGCGCGCGGTTTGCACGCCTTTTTTCAACTCTTCGGGATCGCGGGCAATCCGCATCCCCCGTCCGCCGCCCCCCGCGGTTGCCTTGATGATCACAGGATAACCGATTTCCTCAGCGACATCCAGCGCCTCTTGCAGATCCTGGATCACGCCATCGGTCCCAGGCAAAACGGGAACACCGGCAGCCTTCATCGTTTCCTTGGCCACCGCTTTGGCGCCCATCTTCGTGATCGCATCTGGTTTCGGACCGATAAACGTGATCCCGCAAGCTGCGCAAATATCGGCGAAATCCGCGTTTTCCGCCAAAAAACCATATCCCGGATGAATGGCGTCTGCCCCGGTCAGCGTGGCCACACTCATCAGATTCGTAAAGTTCAGGTAGCTGTCTCTGGCCATGGCAGGCCCGATGCAATAAGCTTCATCCGCCAGACGCACGTGGAGCGCCTCTTTGTCGGCCTCGGAAAAAACGGCCACGGTTTGAATACCCAATTCACGGCAAGCACGTATAATGCGAACCGCAATTTCACCTCGATTGGCAATCAATACTTTGCGAAACATCCTGCCTTCCCCGCTTTCTATTTCACTTTCACCGTGAACAAGGGCTGGCCATATTCCACCAGTTGACCATTCTCAGCATGAATCGCGACAATCTCACCCGACACTTCAGCCTCGATTTCATTCATCAGTTTCATGGCTTCGACGATACACACAACGGTTTTTTCATTCACTTGATCGCCCACTTCGACATAAGGAGGCGCATCTGGCGCAGGCGCGCGGTAGAACGTCCCGACCATCGGCGAGACAATCTGATGCAAATTGGCGTCCGCTTCGGCGTTCTCTGCCACCGCCGGTTGAGCCGGTTTAGGCTCTGGTTTAGGCTGCTCGGCGACCGGTTCGGCGGTTTTTTGCACGGGCTGGGGCAATACCGCCTCCTCCTTGACGGCGACGGCCTCCGGCCGGCTCACCGGCGCCACAGCCGCGGAGACGGCCTTTTTCAAGACAACCCTGACACCGTCCTGTTCCAATTCGAACTCCTGTATAGAGGATTGGTCAATGACACGTATCAAATCCTTCAGCTCATGCAGTCTCATGTCCTACATCCTCTCCGTTTCATTTTTCGCCATATGAACGCTTTTCCGATACGGCTCATTTTTCCGATTTGGCTCCTTCTTCCTTTGGACATGACCCATTATATCACATCACGATTTCCATTGGCCAATCCGGCAAAAAAATTGAAACCCCCGAAAACCGATGGCATTCGGATCCCGGAGGTTTCATCCGTCGGGCTAGCTTTTGAACTTCACAACCACATTGGCGGCGGAAACGTTCATGTTTTGCGAGACAATGTTCATGATCTTCAGCGCCTGTTCGGGGGTCAATTGATCCGCCTTGACGATCACATTCACTTTGCCGTCACCGGGAATCACCACGACATCATCATATCCCTCCAGTTTAATCATCTCTTCCGTGGCATACTGTTTGTCCTCGATGGCATACAGCTCTTTCAACTGGCGATTGGCGTCTGCGATCGCCTCGTTCGTCGCTTCGGTGTTGCTTACAATGTTCAGCAGACGTTCAATCTGCTCCTCTCGCCGAATGTTCCGCTGCATGCGGTATTCGTAGAAAAAGTCATTCAGAGCATTTTTTTCAAAACTGACAGGGGCTGCCTTCAGATCGACCAACGGCTCTTCTGTTTTTCCCTCCGGCTGTTCACCTGCCGCTTGTTGTCCTTGCGTTTGCGCATCCTTTTTCGGCGCATCGGCCGGTTCAGCCAAGTCAACCGGTTCGGTCAGCAAATAATAAGCGGAGAGAAGCACCATCAAACCCAACAAAGAGATCAACCAAATGGTCTGTTTTTTCGGCATCATGGATCACTCCCTTTGATCATTTAGGAAAATAGGAATAAAAGGATTATCTTCACTTCAAGAAGCGTTTTTTCGCGGAAGAATCGCCACCCGATGCGGGGGCACGTTCAATCCCCGTTGGACCGCTTCCAGAATCCACGCTTTGAGCTGCGGGTTTTCCGCCCCTTCGGCAATTATCAGTACACCTCTGACTTTGGGACGCTTTTGCATCAATACCAACGGCTTTTCTTCATTGTCCTGCCGATAAACCACCACTTGCCGGTTGACGCTGTCCTCCTCTACCTGCCTGGTCGCCCCCTGGCGATCCTTTTCTTCCGTCTTTTGCCGCCTGTCCTGAACGTTTTTTTCAACGACCAATTCTTCGGTCGAATCCAAATTGACCATTACGGATACCCGGCCCGTTCCCACCACCTCCTCCAACATCTTTTTCAACTCTTCTTCATACTTTCTCTCCATTTCATCAACAGATGACTGCTTGGGTTCCGAAACAGCGACGGGTGACGCTTGCGGAAGATCCGGCCCTTCTGACGGAGGGACATGGCGTTCCACCTGGAAAAAAGAGCTCAAAATAATCAGGGCGACACCAACCCCGCCGATAATCCACAGCCACTGGATTTTGCTCAGTTTCCCTTTTTCCGGTTTCGACGGTTGCTCCATCTCATCACCCCCTTACCCATCCAGAGAAATGAAGATGTGATCGGCATCCAGTTGATAATTTCCTGCCAGCCATTCCTTCAGCTTGCGTTCCACCTCGCGGCTTGCCGCCGATGAGGAAGAATTTGACGGATGGCTTCGGATATCTTCGGAAAACGTTTCGGAAATCTGGATCTGAACGGGTTGCATGGCCGATTCCGCTCGCACCGGTGTCCATGCCGGCTCGCCAATCCGCCCCCGTATTTCAATCGAGCGAATGGCGGCGCTTTTTTCTTCCAGATCTGTTTCTTCCACCTTGACAGAGACATGATCAACAGCTACCGGAAAGCGGGCTTCCACCTCGCGCGCAATCCCTTCCCGCAATCCCTGTTCCATCAATTGAATGGCCTGTTGTTGCTGGATCTTTTGAATCCTTCCCGCCTCCTGCCGTATGCCTCCTGATTCGACAGAGGCAAGACCGTTTCGGGAATACCAATCGAGAAACCATTGCTCATCTCCCCAACGGCTGTTCAACACGTTGAAAACGGGACCGAGGATGGCCATCAAGATGGTGAGACTGAGGACGATCCGGATATACCGTTCCATGCTGCGGCTTGGAAGGAGCATTTCGATCAGGCTGGCCAGAATCATCACCAGGATCAGCGTCTGGAACCACTGGCTGATAAACTGAAACATCTTTCGGCACCTACCTCATCATCAGCGTCACGTTCCCCGCCACAATCACTACGGTGATTGCGAGAAAAAACATCAGGGCGACGATGGCCATGGCAGCAAACATGAGAATGAGACTTTTGCCGACCAGTGACAAACAGGTGGTGACGGGACTTTCTCCCAACGGCTGCATCACCGCACCGGCAAAACTGTAAATCAGCGAAAGGATCAGGATTTTCATCGCCGGAAAAATGCAGATGAAGAGCAACGTCAGCACGCCAGCCATCCCAATCGCATTTTTGACCAGCAATGACGCCGCCACCACCGTGTCTGCCGCGTCTGCAAACAATTTGCCGACGACCGGGACGAAATTGCCGGCAATAAATTTTGCGGTTCGCAAGGTCACGCCGTCGGCGACAGAGGCTGTCAGCCCTTGCAAGGAAATCACCGACAGAAACAACGTGGTCAGCACGCCAAGGGCGCCGAGGCTCAGCTTGTTCAGCAAATCCGCCAGCTGGCTGACCTGGTACCTGCCTGTAAATCCGCTCACCACATTCATCACCCCGGCCAGAAAGATCAGGGGCAACACAAGCGTGGCAATCAGGTTGCCAATCACGTGCACCATAAACAGGATGAGGGGGTGGAAAATGCTTGCCGATGCCAGGTTGCCGAGTGACAAAAGCAGCGACAGCAGCAAAGGAACCAGGGCCAGCATCAGATCCACCATGGTCGAAATGGTTTTCGCGGCCAAATCCATCGCCACCCGAAAGCTGTTGATCACCAGCACGATGAGGGAGAGAAAGACAATGGCGTAAGCGACGGTACTGACGGTCTGGTGCTCAAAGGAGGACTGGATCGAGCCGAGAATCATCGCAAATACCGTCAAGACGACAATCATTCCCAATAAATGGGCGTTTTGGCGGATTTCTTGAAAAAAGAAGGCCAGCAATCCCTGCCAAACCGATTGGAGATTTAATCCCGCTCCGCCAGGAAGAAATTGTTCCATCAGGCTGGGCGTCTCCAGAATCGGCAGAAAACCCCCGTATTCCTGCCGCAACCGTTGCCAGAAGGCTTCTACGTCGTTAGTCGGCAGCGCCGCCAATTGCTGCTTCAAATACTCGTTCGACTCGGACACCGGTGGCTCCGTTGGCGGTTCACCGGCTGTGGCGGCAGCGCAAACGCTCGGGCTGATCATGAAGAATACCGCCAGCAGGAACCAGGTTCGAGCTTTTTTTAACGGATTCATCGGGCCTCTTCCCCTTCTTTTGTGACATGTTCATATCGGGAGCAGCTTCAGCACCGTCTCGACAATGATGGATATAATCGGTATCGCCATAACAAGGATCAGGACTTTTCCAGCCAACTCGATTTTTGACCCGATTCCATTCTCTCCGGCATCCCGGGCAATTTGCGCCCCGAACTCGGCAATATACGCAATCCCGATGATCTTCAAAATGGTTTCCAGAAAAATGTTGTTTAACTCCGTCCGCTGCGCCAGCTGGCGGACCAAATCAATAATCTGAACAATCTTGTCCAACAGAAACAGAAAAATGAACAAACCGACAATGGTCACGAGTAAAAAGGCGAACTGCGGCTTTTGTTCCCTGAGTATTACCGCCAAGACGGTGGTCATCAAGCCGATTCCGACAATGTGAATGATGTCCACGTGGGCCTCCTCCAGACAGGATCAGGGTCCGTCCATCCTTACATGTGCCGGCTAATAAAAGAGAAATACACGCTGAATTTCCTGAAACAGATCGCTGATCATTTTCGCGACCATCAACAAAACCACGACAAATCCGATAATCCCTGCCCAGAACGCGTATTCCTCTTTTCCCGCCTGTTTGAGAATGGTATGAATCATCGCCATAATCAAACCGATACCCGCCACCTGAAAGATGGCGCTCACATCAAAGGACATACGACCACCTCTTTTAGAACAACAGGATGACAACAAACAGTCCGCCTAAAAACCCGAGTGTGCGGCTCATCTTTTCATACTTCAGTTGCTCTTCCCGCGCCAATTCCTCTTCCACCTGCAGGTGACGGAGGAGGGCTCGAATGTGTTTGACTTGGCTTTCCCGATCGGAATTTCCCAGCGAATGTCCAAACTGGAGCAATACCTCCTGTTCTTTCTCCTTCAAAGAGGTTTCCGGCCAGATTCGCCGTAACGCCCGCTCCCAACATTGCTCCGTCGGCAGCCCGTCCGACCTGTCCAACTCTTCCGCAGCGATGTGAAACAGGGGCCCGATGGGCTTCGGTATGGTTGACCCGATCCGGTAAAACGAATCGGACAACCTTTCCAACCGGTAAAGCACATCGGTCTCCAGCATTTCAAACGCCGCCTGCAGATGGCGGAGCTGCTGGGGCCGTTCGGCAAAACGCCTGGAGTAATAAAAACCGAGTGCCGTTGCGGAAAAGAGAATCAGGATCATGCCCATCCACTTCATGTTCTGTTCCCACCCGGCGCAACAGGCTGGCCTTCCTTGTCCAGTACGGCTTGTACCGTACCCGGGCCCTTTTCCCGGCTTAAAATGACCACCCGCTCGAATGCCCACTGTGACAACAAAGGGGCCAGACTGGGACGGCGCAAGATGTCCGCATAATCCCACCCATGAGCGGTGGTGATCACCTTCACCCCGGCATGGACAGCTTCCATCAACGCTCGCGTATCCGTCTGTCCGCCGATTTCATCGACGACCAGCACTTCGGGGGACATGGAACGGATGAGCATCATCATCCCTTCCGCCTTGGGACAGCCATCCAGGACATCTGTCCGGGGACCGACATCCTTTTGCGGAACGCCTCGCAGGCTTCCGGCAATCTCCGAACGCTCATCCACGATGCCCACTTTATATCCCCTCGGCAGCGGCGAATTGCCGTAGCTGACTTGACGGGCCACATCCCGCAGCAGCGTGGTTTTGCCGCACTGCGGAGGCGAAATGATCAACGTATGAAAAATCTCTTGCCGGTGGTGATTCCACAAAAACGGCATAATGCCGTTGGCGGCCCCGACCACCTCGCGCGCGATCCGCAGGTTAAAACTGGAAATGTCACGAATCCCTTTGACTTCCCCTCTCTCCAGGATCACTTTGCCGCTGATGCCGACGCGGTGCCCCCCTTGCAACGTGACATACCCGCGCCGCAACTCTTCCTCCATGGTATAGAGGGAATGGTTGCTCAAAACGTTCAACATCTTGGCCCCGTCCTCCACCGTGAACCGGTATCCCGCCGACAGCCAGCGGCTCACTTCCCCTTTCGGCGTCAGGAACAAGGACTGGCTTCGCAGGATTAACTCGACGGGCTTGCCGATCCGAAGGCGAATTTCTTCCAAGCCGGCGAGGTGCTGTTCCGGCAATCCGGCAAACAGCTCCTTCAAGTGCGCAGGAAAGACAGCCAGCCAGGAAAATGGCGTGTGTGCTTCTGTCATGGGCTCTCACCTTTGTACAAGGTTTCTACCACATTCATATTCGGGAATGGACAGATTATGTATAAAAGAAAAGCCCTTGCGGCGTTATCCGCAAGGGCAAAACCTTAAGAAACGGTATTTACACATAAACCGGCTCTTCAGTTGATTTATCCGGCTCCACCGAATAGGCATGCTCCTCATCTTCTGCATCTTCTTCATCAAAGAGGTCTTCCTCTTCATCGTACCAATCTTCATCATACACAAAAGATTCCAGATCACGCAGATCTTCATCGATGGCATCGATATAATCATGCAGCTCATCCTGGCGGTCGACGGCCCGTTCAAACTCGACAATCAGATCATCCATCAACTCCAGCAACTCCAGCACAAGCCGCCCTTCCTTGGTTTGCTGCTGAAGTTGCATCCCTTCGGCCAGTCCCTTCAGATAAGAGACCTTCTCACTGAGATGCATCATCCGGCTCCCTCCTCACACAAGATGATGAAAAAACACTCCAGACCACCTATTGATGGACAATCTTATTATGGCACCAGATGCACAAAACCATCCCGGTTATTTCACCTTCAATCCGACAAAAATGCACATCACCCCGCATAGAATCCAGAATAATTTGGCGAACGAGAGTTTTTCCGCTATCCCAACCACGCCAATCGTGGTCGTCGTGATTAACACCAGCGGCCCGACCATGGCCAGCGCCGAATTTACAAACAGCGCCTTTTCAATGTCATTGAGCCGCCACATCAACAGCCCGGCGCATAACTCGATGGTCCCCGAGATCAACCGCAATAGCCCCATCGCAAAAACAATGTGATTCAACCAAAAAAACACCGTTCACACACCGTCCTTGACCTATTTTTCTTCATGTCTATGCAGCCGATCGGTGTGCAAGTCCAACAAAGAAATCCACAAGTACCCATGCGCCCATCCCTGCATAAAATAACGCAGCGGCGTTTGACAAGTTTGAGAAAAGAAGGAGTCTGGTAGGATGGCAGCTCTTCACTCGCAACTGGAAGATCCCTCGCAAACGAGAGCGGCAAAACCGCGCACCACAGGACTGACCATGGTGATCGATACCGGCATCGGTCAACTGACTTACCAGGATATGGTTGAAACAGCAGGCCGATATATCGACTTTATCAAATTGGGGTTCGGGACATCGGCGCTCTATTCTCCCGAACAACTGGCCGCCAAGGTGGCATACGGTCGTCAACATGGCATTGTGGTTTACCCTGGAGGAACCTTATTGGAAGTGGCGTTGGCGCAAGGGCTGGAAGAGGAGTACTTCCGGTTTGTCACAACGATTGGCTTCCCGCTGATTGAGATCTCGGACGGGACCATCGATCTTCCGCTGAAAATGAGGAAGCGGTTGATCCGTGAAGCGCAAGAGCGGGGGCTTTTCGTGATCACCGAGTATGGCAAAAAGGCCGAAGGCAGGCAAATTGAAGCGGCGCACCTGCAGGAGGTGGTCGAGATGGATTGGGATTGCGGCGCGTTATTTACCATCGTGGAAGGACGGGAATCGGGAAAAGGGGTAGGCGTGTTTGACCAGCATGGACAATCCGACGACAGACTGGTCCGGGAAATTGTCGGCATCCTTTCGCAGCCGGAGCGCCTCATCTGGGAAGCGCCGCGCAAAGAACAACAAATCTATTTTCTGAAAACCCTGGGCAGACAAGTGAATCTGGGAAACATCTCCATCCAGGACATCTACTCCCTTGAATCGCTGCGCCGGGGACTGCGTGCCGATACCTTCCTTTCCAACAGACAACCTGATGTTTTGATACCCGAGTACGACTACCAATAGGTGAGGTGTTCGCCGGAGGAGGTGTTGAGATGCATGTCGATGTCGTGGCAACGGTAAACGAACTGAGGCAGGAGGATATTCTGCATAAAACCGTCATTGTCATTGATACGCTGCGGGCCACAAGCAGCATGATCGTAGGGGTGGCCCAAGGCGCTGAAGAAATTATTCCAGTGGAAATCATCGGGCAAGCGAAGAGCCTGTACGCCCAATATCCGACTTCCCTGCTGGCCGGTGAAAGAAACAGCAAAAAAATACCTGGTTTTCACCTGGGCAATTCTCCCACAGAGTGGCTTTCCGCACCATTAAAGGGCCAGCGCATCATTTTTACGACGACAAACGGAACCCGGGCCATCCTGAAATCATCAAAAGCCGAGCAAATTCTCATCTGTTCCTTGCTAAACGGCCAACGCTGCGCAAGGCAGGCCATTTCACACCAGACCGATATCACCATCCTCTGTGCCGGAACAAGGAATCAATTTGCCATCGAAGATGGCCTCACTGCCGGGTATCTCATTGAGCAGCTCTTCCATATGACAGAAGGGCTAACCATCAGTGATCTCGGTTGGGCGCTTTATCACGCCTACCTCGCCAGCCGCCATCGGTTGTCTGAAATTATCCGGCTTGGGCAAGCCGGACAACGCCTGATCCAGCTCGGATGCCATAAGGATCTCATCATTTGCTGTCAGTTGGATAAGTACCCCGTTGTCGCCCGTTTCAAGCCCCCTCCGTCATTGGCGCCGCTGCAGGAGAATCGTAAGGACGACTATTTTATTGCCAGCCATCATAGGATGAACTAAGGTTTTGACGAAGAAAAGAAACAGATGGAGAGAGGAAGGCTCCTATTCCTATGCATGGGGAACTGACCCTCGTTATTCTGGTCATTATCGGTATCATCGGCCGCTCGAATATCCTGGCCACCGCTGCAAGCCTGCTCCTGATCATGAAGCTGCTCCACCTGGAACGGTTTTTCCCCGCCGTTGAAAGGCGCGGCCTGGAATTCGGCCTGCTTTTTCTCATGATGGCCGTTTTGGTTCCGTTTGCTGCAGAAAAAATCACCTGGAAGGATCTCTTTTCGCTCTTTACCTCGCCCGTCGGCGTTTTGGCACTGCTGGGCGGTGCCATCGCGACGTATATGAACGGAAAAGGCCTCTCTCTCCTGCAGGCCGATCCACAATTGATCATTGGCCTGGTCATCGGTTCCATTTTCGGCATCATTTTTCTAAAAGGAATCCCTGTCGGACCGTTGATGGCCGCAGGGATTACTGCCGCATTGATCAAATGTTTGACTTTTCTCTTTTCCAAACCCTGAATCTAGGCTCTGGATACATAACTTTCCGTGCGCGTATCGATAATCAATTTGTCCCCTACATTGATAAACAACGGCACCTGCACCACCAGGCCGGTCTCCAAAGTGGCCGGCTTGCTGCCGCCGGTAACCGTATCTCCCTTGATGCCCGGGTCGGTGGCCACAACCTCCAACACCACCGTATTGGGCAGCTCAATTCCGATCACTTGTTCATTGTGCATCATGACGTGAACCGTCATGTTTTCTTTGAGAAATTTCAATTCGCGTTCAATCTGCTTGCGATGCAAGGTCAGCTGTTCGTAGGTTTCGCTATCCATGAAGGTGTACTCATCGCCGCTGTTGTACAGGTATTGCATCTCTCTTGTATCGATGCGCGCCTGTTCCACTTTCTCGCCGGCACGGAACGTCCTCTCCTGGATGTTTCCGTTTTGCAGATTGCGCAACTTGGTACGCACAAACGCAGCGCCTTTCCCCGGCTTCACGTGCATAAATTCAATAATCTGCCAGAGTTCCCCATCCACTTCAATCGTCAGTCCTGTGCGAAAATCATTGGTTGAAATCATTCTGTACCTCCATCATTCGAATTGCTGACTCATTCAATCACCAAGAATTCCTTCGGTGCGCCGGTCAATACTTCCAAGCCCGTTTCTGTCAACAATACATCATCCTCGATCCGCACCCCGCCCAGGCCGGGCAAATAGATCCCCGGCTCCACCGTCAATACCATCCCTTTTTCCAGGGTGCTCTCGCTTCTCCTGGACAAGCTGGGCGCCTCGTGGATATCCAGGCCGATCGCATGTCCTGTGCCATGGCCAAATGCCTCGCCATAGCCGCGCTCACTGATATAGGAGCGAACCACTGCATCTGCCTCCCGGCCCGTCATCCCGGGACGAATCTCTGCCAAGCCCTTTAACTGCGCTTCAAGAACAATACGATAAATCTCCCGCAACTTGTCATCCACCCGGCCCAGCGCTACCGTCCGCGTCAGGTCTGAACAATATCCCTGATAGCGGGCCCCAAAGTCAAGCGTAATCATATCGCCGGCTTGCAATACACGTTCGCTGGCGACGCCGTGCGGAAGCGCCGATCGCGGGCCAGAGGCCACAATGGTGTCGAAAGCGGGGCCAGAGGCACCCAATCGGCGCATCTTGTATTCGATTTCCGCGGCGACATCGCATTCCCGAATGCCCGGACGAAGGATGTTCAGCACATGTTCAAACGCCTGATCCGCGATCGCCACCGCCTTGCGGATGAGCCGGATTTCCTCGGGGTCTTTTACGTAGCGCAAGCGCTCGACCCACTCTGCTGTCGGAACGAGGCGTATGGGGTTGAGCGCCTCCTGCAGGCGCTGGTATTCCCCGTATACGAGATGGTTTTGATCAAATCCCAACTGGCGAACTCCAGCCTTATTCAACAGCTCTTTCAACGTATGTACTGCTTCTCCCTGATGCTCTACGATCTCAAAGAAAGGCGCCTGTTCCCCGGCCTGTTCCACATAGCGAAAATCAGTCAGCAACCATGCCTCTGCGGGCGTGATCACCACCAGGCCGCTTGTTCCCGTAAAGCCACTGATATACCGCCGGTTGCTCGGTTCCGTGACCAGTAATGCGTCCAGCTTCTGCTCTCTCAGCATGTCGCGGATACGGCGGATGCGTTGGGGATTCACTTATGCCACACTTCCTTTCTGCCCGGCGAGATAGCGCAGAGCCAGAAGATAGCCCGACGAGCCCAGCCCGGATATCTGTCCCTTGACCACCGGCGCGATCACCGACTGGTGCCGAAAAGGCTCGCGACTGTAGACATTGGAAAGATGCACTTCAATGACCGGAACAGCGACAGAGGCCAGGGCATCCCGCAACGCATAGCTGTAATGCGTCAATGCCCCGGGATTGATGATCATGCCAAGCAGCTGGGGATCATCCTGATGTTCCTGGATCCGATCGATCAGCTCCCCCTCGTGATTGGATTGAAAAGCCAGCACCTCCACCCCAAGCGTATTGCCCAGTGCGCGCAATTCCTGGTTCACATCTTCCAGGGTCTGCCGGCCGTAGACGTCCGGTTCCCGCATCCCGAGGCGATTCAGGTTTGGCCCGTGCAAGACGAGAATTTTCACCCCTACCCCTCCTCACGGATATGCAACATTTTACCACAGAGGGATTGGATCGAGAAAGGAGGCGCGATCACTCAGGTAAAATCTTACCGAAAGGATTGTGGATCGCTCACGTCAAAATCTTACTGAGGGGATGTGACGTGAGAATGTCTCTACAAAGCCGTCGCGAGTACTTACGCAAAATGCAGGAAC
>LZRT01000119.1 GCA_002159075.1 Bacillus thermozeamaize | reverse complement strand
GCCCAGGGTTATCCTGGACCGCCTCGAGCAATTGCACCAGGACATCGCTGCCAAGATGCGGGAATTAAGGGGGCTTCTCGGTGAGTAAGTGGGAAAAGGTGAGATTATTTGCTGTGTGTGAAATAACAATGGGGCAATCCCCAGCTTCTACAAGTTACAATTTAACAGGAGATGGCATTCCCTTTTATCAAGGAAACGCCGACTTTGGTGAGGTTTATCCAAATGTAAGATATTTTTGTAATCAACCCACAAAAATCGCGGAGAAGGATGACATCTTAATTTCAGTCCGTGCTCCTATAGGTGCTGTAAATATTGCCATCGAACGTTGTTGTATCGGCCGTGGATTAGCTTCCCTAAGGGCACAGAAACAAAAACTTGATACAAAATATCTTTTCTATGTTTTGAAGCGAAAAAACAATGAATTGAATTTGAAGGGGACAGGCTCCACTTTTAAGGCCATCAATAAACAAATACTTGGAGATTTAATCATTCCACTCCCACCATTAGAGAAACAAAAACAAATCACCAAAACCTTAGACACCGCTGCAGATCTTCTTGCCCTGCAAAAGCAGCAGCTTGCTGAGTTGGACAACCTTATAAAATCGATTTTTTATAACATGTTTGGTAATCCTATTGTTCGTGGAAATAAATGGGAATGCAGAGCACTCGGTGATATAGCAACTGTTGTATCAGGTAGTACACCAAACACATCTGTTGCCGAATATTGGGACGGTGACCTACCTTGGTTAACACCAGCTGAAATTAGCGATGACTCTTTTTACGTTTATAAAACAAAACGTTACATTACTCATTATGCTGTTCAATCAACGGGCATAAAGCCATTTCCAAAGCATACTGTCATTCTCTCTTCCCGTGCACCAATTGGTAAAGTAGCAATCGCAGGAGTTGAGATGTATTGTAACCAAGGGTTTAAGAACATCATATGCGGTGACTTATTGAACCCAATTTTTTTATACTGTACCTTAAAATTCAATACAGATTACTTAAATTCCTTAGGCAGAGGTGCTACCTTTAAGGAAATCACAAAAACAATAGTGGAAAATATAAGAATTTCAGTTCCACCTCTTGAACTTCAAAATCAATTCGCCAACATCGTTACCAAAATCGAAGAACAAAAAGCGCAGGTCCGAAAGGCCATTGATGAAACGCAAACCTTGTTCGACAGCCTGATGAGCCAGTATTTTGATTAATACGGCAATGATGACGCCATGATGACATAAACTTCTAAAATTTATGGTACAATCGACTTGCAACACCACATGCACGACATTCCGCCAAGGTGAACGCAATGGCTGCCAACTTTGATTTCCTCAGAGGACGATCAGAATACGCACTCTTTGCCGATGCCTGCATCGAAGCGGAGCGGGTGCTGGCCACCTCGCCGGCCATGGCCGCCGTCGGCTGCCGGAAGGCGCTGGAGTTGGCGGTCAAATGGGTGTATGCCGCCGACAATACCATCCGCATGCCATACAGAGACAATTTGCAGTCGCTCATCCACGAGCCGACGTTCCGGTTTGCGATGGACAGCCGGACATGGAAGAAACTCCCATACATCATCAAATTGGGGAACCTGGCCGTGCATACCGACAAGACCATTGACCGCAGCGAGGTGGTGTTGTCTCTGGCTGCATTGTTCGAGTTCATCCAGTGGATCGACTATTGTTACGGAACCGATTACGAAGAACGCACCTTTGACGAATCCCGCATCCCATCGTCGGCCGTTGTCGTCGATGAAGATGCCATCCAACGGCAGAACCGTCTGCTGGAGGAAAAAGAAGCGGAAATCGAGGCGCTGCGTGCGCAAATCGCAGGCCTCAGTGAACAACTTACGGCCGCCAAGCAAAAGCATCAGGAAGAACGCCGCTTCACGCCGGTGGACTTGTCGGAATTTATGACCCGCAAAAAATACATCGACGTGGATCTCAAACTCCTCGGCTGGACGTTCGGGGAAGACGTCCTCGAAGAAGTGCCGCTGGTGGGCATGCCCAACGGGGAAGGGACGGGCTACGCCGATTACGTCTTGTACGGCAAAGACGGCCTGCCGCTGGCGGTCATTGAGGCCAAACGCGCGTCCAAAGACCCGAAAGCCGGCACCCAGCAGGCCAAGCTGTACGCCGACTGCCTGGAACGGATGACCGGCCGGCGGCCGATGATGTTCGTCACCAACGGCTTTGAAACGTACTTCTGGGATGACCTCTCGTCGCCTCAACGCCAAGTCAGCGGCATCTTTTCCAGGTCGGATCTGGAAAAACTGATGCAGCGCCGCACGGAACGCAAGCCCCTCACCCACATCCCCATCGACGATCGAATCACCGACCGGTATTACCAGAAAGAAGCCGTCCGCGCGGTTTGCGAACACATCGAAGCGGGTCACCGGAAGGCGTTGCTGGTGATGGCCACCGGCACCGGCAAAACGCGCACGGCCGCCAGCCTGGTCGACGTCCTCTCCCGGGGCGGGTACGTCACCAACGTGCTGTTTCTGGCCGACCGCATCGCCCTCGTCAGACAAGCGAAGGACAGTTTCAAAAACTGCTTGCCGGAAATGTTCCTCTGCAACCTGCTGGACAACAGGGACGACAAGTCGGCGCGCATCGTCTTTTCCACCTATCCGACCATGCTGAACGCCATCGACACGGCGAAAAGCGAAGACGGGAAGCGGCTGTTTACCCCGGCCCACTTCGATCTGATCATCATCGACGAAGCCCATCGCAGCATTTTCAAAAAGTACCGGGCCATCTTCGAATATTTCGACGCCATCCTGGTCGGACTGACGGCCACGCCGAAGACCGACGTGCACCGGAACACCTACGAGTTTTTCGAGTTGGAAAACGGGGTGCCCACGTACGCGTACGAATACGAAACCGCAGTGAAGAAGGACCATGTGCTGGTACCCTACTACAACATCGAAGTGACGACGAAGTTTTTGGCCCACGGCATCACGTATGATGAACTGTCCGAGGAAGACAAGGAGCGTTACGAGGAGGATTTCACCGACGAAGAGGGCCATATGCCCGACGAAATTCCGGCGTCGGAGCTGAACGCCTTCATTTTCAACCAGTCGACCGTCGACACGGTGCTGCAAGACCTGATGACCAAAGGCATCAAAGTGGCCGGCGGGGACCGGATCGGCAAGACGATCATTTTCGCCCAGAACAAACGGCATGCCGAGTACATCGTCGAGCGGTTCAACAAACTGTATCCGCAGTACAAAGGCCATTTCGCCCGGCGCGTGACCTATGACGACCCATATGCCCTGGCGATTCTCAACGATTTCAAAGTGCGGGACAAAGAACCCCACATCGCCGTCTCGGTGGACATGATGGACACCGGCATCGACGTGCCGGAAGTCGTGAACCTGGTGTTTTTCAAGCGGGTGCGGTCCAAGGCGAAATTTTGGCAAATGATCGGCCGGGGAACGCGGCTTTGCAAAGATTTGTTTGGCCCCGGACAGGACAAGACCCACTTTGTCATCTTTGATTACTTGGGGAATTTCGAGTTTTTCCGGCAGCATCAAGAAGGGTTGGAAGGCGGCGGAACGCCAAGCCTGTCGGAAGCCATTTTCGCCAAACGCATCCGGTTAATCGCCCACCTGCAGCATGCCGAATTTGCCGACGAACCGTACCGACAGTGGCGCGCCGGCCTGGTGGACACGGTGGTGGAACAGATCCGGCGACTGAACCCGGAATTGATCGCGGTCAAAATGAAGCTGGAATACGTGGAGAAATACAAACACGAGGACGCTTTCCTCAGCCTGACCGACACCGACCAAAAGCATCTGATCGAGCACTTGGGACCCTTGGTCTATATGGACGAACCCGACGAGCACGCCAAACGGTTCGATAACCTGATGTACGGGCTCATGTTGGGGAAACTGGAGAAGAAGCCGCAGTTTCAGCGGAACCGGAAAGAATTGGCCGACCTATGCGCACATTTAGCGAAACGGGCGACGATTCCGCAGATCAAAGAGAAGCTGGAGTTGATCCGCACCATCCAGTCGCCGTCGTTTTGGCAGGATGCCGGTTTGCTCGATTTGGAGCACATCCGGATCCAACTGCGGGAATTGGTCAAATTCATCGTCGATGAAGGAAGCGGCAAAACGATTGTCTACACCAACCTGACCGACGAGGTGCTTCAGGTCAAAGAAGGACAAGCGCTGGATGAGGCGTACCATTTCGAAGATTATAAGCTGAAAGTGAATCGCTACATCGAGGAAAACAAAGATCATCTGGCCATTTACAAGCTGCGCCACAATCTGCCGCTGACCGCGGCAGACTACGAAAGCCTGGAGCGGATTTTCACCAGTGAGCTGGGCACGGCGGAAGATTACCGGCGGGAGTTCAAAGACACGCCGTTCGGTTTATTGGTGCGAAAAATCGCCAAAATGGAATACGCAGCGGCGATGGAGGCCTTTTCCGAATTCATCAACGACCAGTCGCTTACCCAGGCGCAAATCGTGTTTGTGAAAAAAGTCATCGATTACATTGTCCAAAACGGCTACATCGACGACGTGGCTGAACTGACCAAACCGCCCTTCGACAAACCGCAAAGCATGTTCAAGCTGTTCGACAGCGCCAAGCAGAAGCGGCTTGTGGAGATTATCAAGCAGGTGAAGGAAAATGCGGTGAAGGTGGTATAGACGCCGCAGGTCTCACCCTCAAAGCTCGTCAAACCTGTCCGCATATCTGCCAAGGCATGGACATATAGATGATACAGGCAAGGAGGGAAGTTTGTGTATCTGGTGAGTGCGCAGGAGATGCGTCAGATGGATCGCCTGACGATGGAGGAACTGGGAATCCCTCCCGCCGTCTTGATGGAA
>LZRT01000118.1 GCA_002159075.1 Bacillus thermozeamaize | reverse complement strand
TTTCAGATGAAGCCCATCGCACCCAGTACAATTTTGAAGGATTCGCCGGCAACCTGCGCCGCGCTTTGCCGAATGCGTCCCACATCGCCTTTACCGGCACGCCGATCACCTTCTCCGACCGGAATACCTACGAGGTGTTCGGCAACCTCATTCACGTCTACGACATGCAGCAGGCCACGCTGGACGGTGCAACGCTTCCCATTTACTATGAATCCCGCCTGATCCCGCTGGATTTGGAGAACCCCAATCTGGATGAAGAGTTCAGGCAGATCATCAATGAAGTCGGCGACGGCGAGAGGGAAGAACACCGGATGAAGTGGGCCGCCCTGGAGAAGGTGGTGGGCACCCCCAAGCGACTGGAAACGCTTGCAAGAAACATCGTTGAGCATTTCACCCGATCGGCGTCTCCCCAGGCGAAGGGGATGATCGTCTGCATGAGCCGGGAAATCTGCGTGCGGCTGTATGAGAAGATGCGGGCGATCGAAGGGTGCCCGCCGGTGGAGATTGTGATGACGGGCAACGTGGACAAGGACCCCCGGGAGTGGCGCGAGAAGCAGCCGGGGAGCGAATTTGCCCACATCAAGACGAAAGAAGAGCAGGAAACCGTCAAGGCCAAACTGCGCGACCCGGACGACCCGCTGAAACTGGTCATCGTGCGGGACATGTGGCTGACGGGTACCGACATCCCGCCGCTGACGTACCTCTATGTGGACAAACCCCTGAAAGGGCATGGGCTGATCCAAGCCATCGCCCGCGTCAACCGGGTCTTTCCCGGAAAGACGGGCGGCGTGGTCGTCGACTATATCGGCATAGCCGACGCCCTGAAGGAAGCGACGCACAAGTACACCCAGGGCGGGGGCAAGGGCAAGCCGATCGGCGACCTTTCCGCGGAAGCCGTGCCGATTTTCTTTGAAGCCTTGGAAGCCGTCCGGAAATTCGTTCCCCCGGGCGTGGACATCTCCAACTGGCGGGCAAAGCCGAAGGTGGAGCGCGAGGACTGGCTTGCGGATTTCGTGGGGCACCTCATGGGGCCCGACGAGGATGCGTTCCTGAACGCGCAAGCCAGGCTGGACAAGGCGTACCAACTGGTCAAGCACCTGCCGAATGTTCTGCCGCTGGCCAATGAGGTTCTGCTTTATGAAATCGCGGCGATCCAGATCAAACGGCTGAAAGGCACGGTCGGAGGCGGGCAGAAGCCCAAAAACCTCGAAGAGGAATTGAAGAAACTGATCGACCGCAGCGTGGGGGCCCGGGAAGAGGCGATCGACCTGTTCGAGAAGGCCGGGCTGGAGAAGCCGGACATTTCGATCCTGGACGAGGCGTTTCTGGCCGATTTCGAGAAAAAGCCCCATGCGGATCTGCGCCTCAAACTGCTGCAGAAGTTGCTGGAGGAGGAAATCTTTTATCTCGAACGTCAGCGGCATCCTCTCGGCATCGAACTGAGCAAGAAGTTGAGGGAGACGATCCAGGCCTACCACAACCGCGTCATTACGGCCGCGGCCGTCGCGAAGATGATGGTGGAGGCCCGCAGGAAACTTCTGGAAGAGCGCCGGAAGAAGGAAGCCCTCGGCCTGACGGAAGAGGAAATGGTGTTTTATGACCTGATCGAGCACATGGGGGACGGCGTCTTTTCCAACGAGTTTCTGGCGGGATTGGTCCGGAAAGTCGTGACCGCCATGAAAAAGGAGTTCCAGATCGACTGGACGAACCCGCACCGCCAGGACGTGCTGGCCAAAGTGACGCTGGCGGTCAAAATGGTGCTCATGCGGGAAAACATCAAGGGCGAGCAACTGCGGTTCCTGACGAATGCCATCATCGAGAAGGCAAAGGAAAAGTATAAGGATTGGCCTTTAGAAGCATAAAGGGGGATTGTTATGGGTACACATTTGGTTTGGAATTTTAAAAATAAAATTTATGTGGCAACTGACCGTCTTAATTGGGGAACATATAATCACATAAATCGAGTTCTTTATGGGGCAATTAACTATAATAATCAAAACTCAATTATTTTGGATTTAAGCAATATAAGAAGGGTCTATCCAAATGGTATTGTTCCTACTATATGTGAAGTGAATAGATTAAAGCGACTTGGTATTAATTTTCAGTTAATACCACCAAAAGATGAAGATACACGAAATTATTGTGAAGAATTGGGATGGTTTCATTATCTTTCACCAGACGAATATCCGCTAAAGGATAATAGGTATCAAAATTTTTCTCTGCATCGTTTTAATAATGTTGATGAACTAAACGAAGTGATAAACGGAGTACTAGATGTATGTTTAAAACATTTAATATTTGAGACTGGTGCTCTGCAAGCATTTGAGTGGACTATTAATGAGATTGCAGGAAACGTTCTGGTTCATTCTGGCATAGAAGAAGGTTTTATCCAAGTTTTGGTGGATAGAGCACATAATAAACTAAATTTTATTGTTTGTGACTTTGGAGTGGGGATACCTTACAATATTAAAAATGCATTTCCTGAGATTAAATCAGACAAAATGGCAATTGAACATGCTATTAAAAAGGGTGTTACGAGTAATCCCGAACATGGTCAAGGCAATGGTCTTGCTGGATCGGTCGCAATTGCGATTGCAAGTAATAGTAGCCTATTTATAACTTCAAAAGGAGGACGCATCAAAGTTCTGGATGGAAGAGTGAAATCGGAAAAGCAATTTCCTCCTTTTGAAGGGACAAGTGTTGAAATGCAATTTAACACTCAAATTGCAATTGACCTTCCAAGGACCCTTTGGGGCCACAAACCTGTAAGTTACCTCGAATTGAAGTACGAAAATGAAATGGGTAGTCTTGTTTTTAAACTAAAAGAACACTCAAAAAATTTTGGAAATAGACCAACGGGTGCAAGACTTAGGACGTTAATTTATAATTTACTTTTACAAAATGCAGGACATGAAGTAGTCGTTGATTTCGAAGATGTTCCATTAATTGCTTCATCATTTGCAGATGAATTATTTGGAAAACTAGCAGCCGAATTGGGGATTATTGATTTTTCAAAATTGATTAAGATTATTAATATAAATGCGGTTTGTAAAGAAATCATTGATCAAGCCATTATGCAACGTATAGTTCAAAATTATGGGGCTCGCCACGTCACAATTTTAGATGATATTCCACCAAAATAGAACATAGATATAGTTTTTGAAAAGTCATGTTATTTTGGTAGAAATTTTTTTGTGCCATAAGGGAGAACTGCCCTTATAGGTCAAAAATATGGGGCGAAATGTAACTACAGGCCAAATATAAGGGGCGCCCATAAGCCAAAAATAAGGGGCACCGCATGGGTCAAAAATATGGGGAATCTCATCACCCTTGCATTCTAAGGTCCAAAATAAGGGGCGAAACGGTGCTCCGATCCCCTGCTTCACCCCTTTTCTTTGACCTTTTAAGCCAGTACACAACCATTTTGTTCCATTTTCGCCCCATTTTTTTGACCTTACGCGCCATATTTTTGACCTGCCCCCCTTTTTTTTTGACCTATTCGATCTCCTGTTCAAATACATTTCGTTCTACTCACTGGACATTTCAGGGTTGAAAGGAGGCTGCGTTCAGGAATAGCAGGGTGGGCCTCCCGATGACGTGCTAATCCTGACGGAGAGCCCGAGGCTGTGCATAATGGAAGCCGAAAAGTAGACGTTGGAAGGAAAACGTTGAAACGTGAGTTTACGAGGGGCCGGGGCCGGTCGGGCTCAAGCATGGGAGGTTTGGGGTTGGCAACTCAGCGATACGCCCCAAGCCGCTTTGATCGAAAGCGACGAGACATCCCGTCCTGGTCAGCGCTTCGGGATGCACGTTCTACGGTTTACAACGCCTTCATGATGAAGCGCTGGGCGGAACGGAAGGCGCGCCGGACGCGACCAAGAAGTTGATCGGTGACCCTTTTTAGGCAGGTGAATTTCAGACTCCATGCGGGAAGAAAGACGAGGAGCCTGCCGTTTGGGCAGGCTCCATTGTCCACATGAACCGTTCAGGTTCAAGGGCAGCACTGTTCAATGACCACACCAACCTTGCGGTTGGAGGGCAGCATAGAACGAGTTCTTAGTACAAACATATTCCGGAATTCACCATGTTGTCAAGTTGGTCAAGGGGCATCAAGGGGGGCCTTTCTCATCATCCGGCTGGCAATGGGCGACATATGCTTCTTGTTTACGTTTCGTATACCAGCAAAAGTTTATCGCGGAAGCAAGCAAAAAAGTGTCAAAAATCCTGGAAAGTACGTCTCTGGGTGCTGTAAAATAAAATTGGCACGGTAATTATCCCGGTCTTCCTCCCGGCGCAAATCCGGCGCCTTCAATTCATCCTCCAGTCCCTGAGAGACGATCCGCAAACGGGACCATCATCCGCTAACCTTGCATTCGCTCCCCCCTGCGAGCCTTGCTTGTTTCTCTCCGTGATCTTCTTTCGGCAAAAATCGGCCGTCTCAAGTCCAAACGTGCAATTCAAGATTCAAAACCAAACCATTTGGGATATAAGGGGAGGAGGGAAACAGCAGCACTCCCCCTAATTTAAGAAGAACTATGTGGGACACCTGATCCTCCGTTATGGCAGATGTTTCTGCCAATTTCAAATCGGAGGAAGATAACCCGATGTCGAAGCATACGATCACTGCAGGAGGATCAGGTGCTCCCATTCTGCTGAAGCCGGTCTATGACCCCGTATACCATCTGATTCATCTGCACCATGCCGGCGCTCCTGAGCAGAATGTAACCGTCAAGTACCTTTGAACAAATTTCGCGAATTTATTTTCAACAACTAGAAATTTCCAAATATGGTTTGGCGGTGCTTGAGCCGGTAGCTGTCTCCCGTCAGGTGAATCACCTCGCTTCGAT
>LZRT01000117.1 GCA_002159075.1 Bacillus thermozeamaize | reverse complement strand
GCTGAAGAAATCGCAAAGATCGCTTAACCGGAAACTCGTGATGGCAGGACACTAACGACGGCTTGACATGGGGCCCCTGCGGGCATGACTTCTTGCGATTGGGCGATGGTGGTAAGGCACATCGCATAGCTAATCAGCCTATCATGCCCGCCACCCAATATAAAGCCTACAAAAGGCTATAACGGTTACCACATAATGGAACCCGTGGTTTTGTTGCATTTAATATTGCAATTTAAGTTACTTCACAGTTAAATAAAGTGGAAAGGACAGTAAAACCACTTCCATCAACACTTATTTGGAGGCAAATTGAACTGCTTAAGAAAAGTTCCTCGTTTATCACACACGGATTTTCCAAAAAAAGAACAGACGTATCTTTTTTCACCCAACTCAAGCTTGTGGATTTTTCTGGGATCCGTTTGTTTACATATGGATGGCGATTTTTAATTTAGGCACTCGCCACCAAGCTGCCCATCTTCGCGGCTTGATTTTGTTTGATTCTCCCCAGACAAACACCAGCATCATGTAACTGTCTCAATCGATGGTCTTACCTACCTTTGGATTTTGGATTCACGGCTGCTCCCCAACGTGTCCTTCACCGAATGGCGAAGGTTCAGACAGTGAATTTCAGTTCGTTCACGTCCAGCGGGGTCATGGAAAGCCTGCGCAGGCCTCCAAGCCATTCAAGATACCGCTCTTCCATCCGCTCAGGAATGAAGGCATGGATATCCCTCCAACGAAGCCTTCCCTCTGTAATGCGCTGCAACTCAAACACCTTCATCAAGTCGTTCCCAAGTAGGTTCACGAGGCAACGCCATTGCTCGTCAATAAAAATTTCGTAAGGAAAATGCGGATGGTCACTCTCCCGGATTTCGCCATACGCCCTGAACAGGTTCAGGTAATCATCGGAGGTTTGGTAAGTACGCAGGAGATGGATTCCGTATTCGTATGGCAGCAGGAGCATCTCCCCGCTTGTTACTACACCAAGAAGGGCCTGCTTTTCGATGAACTTGTCCATCGACTGCTGGCCCCTGAAGAAGACAGCAACGTTCTGGTTATGTGTTCCGATCTGGTTTAGCGCCTTCACAACGGTGACATCCTCGGCGTCGTAGAGAAACAGGTAAACAAGCCAGGATTGTCCGTCACGGTTGGTGATGCACCCCTGGACAAGGTCGCCACGGTCAATGCGGTATTTGGCCTTGGTTTCACGGCTGTCCATCACTTGCCATCCGGCGAGGGACAGGTCGATGAGGATGTCGTTGGTTTGCAGGTGGTAGGTTCGCCGGTCGGGATGAATTTTCAGGTCGCTGGATTTGATGGTTTGTGTTATCAGTCCGTGTTCTTGCAACAGGCAAATGCCTCTGTCGGTGAGGCGGTAGAGGGATGTGGCCTTCCTTCCGCGGTGCAGGAGCGGTTCCGTGGTGACAAAGCCGCTGTTTTTCAGGATGGAGAGTTTGCGGTATGTGTAGCTGTTGGCAAAGTGCAGTTTCCGCAGTTGCGGCACGGTCAGGATGCGGTATTTGTACAGGCTGTGCAGGATGTCAAGGTCAAGCTGCTGGATGCGGCGTACGGTTTGCATCAGGTCACCTCCCGCTGGAAATTGGAATTGTGTGCATCAGGTGAGTTTGGGGCTGGGGTTTTGGCCTTGGTTGACTGCGTTTTGCCTTCAAGGATGGTGGGGACGATGGTAGCGGTACGGGGTGGTTGTGCTCGGCTACTCACGAACAGAGTTCGTGGTAGCACTCCCACAACCTCGCAGAAATGCTTTCTACCCTCTTTTGCTTTCCGGATGCCTGATGTATCAACGGTTTTCCATTGTATTTTTATGATAGAACAGGACTACCACGTTCAGATTGTCTTGAACCATTGCGGCTAAAATGTTTTTGGGATCGTTTTTGTGTTAGAACCGTTTGTGATAGAACCGTAGTCCTCAAAAAACCCCCACTGTTCTATCATGTTTTGGCCCAACCGTTCTATCATAAATCCCAATTCAGTTCTTTCACGATTTCATGGTGAATTCTGTCATGAACCACCAAAAAATCGCTCAGGTTTTCACTACCCAGGACGTATACCTGAACGTGGCATCTTCCCTCTTCATCCAGCTCCCCTTTTTCCAGATATGTTACGTTTTTCCAGTTGTCATCCCCAATCAGTCCCGTGTACCGGATGGCATTTATCAGTACGCTTCGGTTGCGGTTGTCCAGGTCACGTATCACAAGATCGCTGAAGTAGTGAACAGCCATGATGGCCGCTTTCTCGAACGATTCCATATTGGAACGCCAGTCATATCCGCGCAGTGTGGCGCGAATGTAATAATCCCTGATTTCCCGATGATACCCCGGATCATCATCGTACATCGGCAGGATGCCGTCATAGGAAAACTGGTACACAGGGTATCCATTCACTTCATGCCTTTTTACAAGACACTTGGGCAACCGGTCGGAAAAATGCACATCGGGATGTCCCTGCGCATACAATTCCTGAACCAGATGCTTGTACAGGTGAATCCGCGACATCTCGAGGTGCCTTATCGCTTCCCGATAATCCTTGTTCATCCAATCCCCGCCTTTTCGGCAAGATACAATATGAACGCCTCGTATCCCGCTATTCCGATGCTGACCAAAGGCACAAAGTGGTGCCATTTTCTTTTTCTTGCTTTGTCCCCCACAAAATTTTCGTCGAGTTCCAAGAGTGCAAACCCGAAGGATGACATGGCAATGAACACAGCAGCCCACATGAGATAGCCGTTTTTCCAGTACAAATGCAGTGTTGTCAACATAACGGAAACCACCGCGAAAAACAGGCTTCGGTACATCTTCTCTCCCCTCTATTCCGGCTCGAACATGTTCAAAAAGGCCATTGCGCTTTCACGCATGGCCTGATTGGCATTACTCTGTTTTCCGTTTCCAACGGGTGAATCAGATATGACGGAACCCCGATTGATCCTCTCAATCCTGTCCATGATGCGTTCCTGTCCTTCGGCCAATTCCTCAACCATTCCAATGAGCTTTTGAAGATGCTCGTTCTGTTTCCGCATTTCCATCGAATAATCGTAAGCAAACCGCAACATGTTCCGGATGACCTGGCTTCTCCTATTGGACGGCAGGTTTTCCAGAAAGTCACACAGGTCATCATCTTGTGCCTGCAATCTGAAGGTGTATCTTTTGTTCCATGGACTGGCCATCTTCTCACCTGCCTGCGTCTGACGTTGAGGCGGACGTTTCAACGTTGATTTTTCAATGTGTAGGCACTTGTTCCGGTGACGTAGCCGGTGACAGCTTTTTAAGATGAACGGGAACGTCTGACGTTATATTTTCGACCCGTTGACATCACTGTCTTTGTACAACGTTTTCCGTCCGACGTTCCATTTGCAATACGTCTGACGTTGCACACCGTTAACCCTTGTTGGATCGGGCTTTTCCACGTCCGCGTTATTGATGATGTGTGTGCATGAAGGTTTTTGCCAGCTTCATGTAGCCGATGACGTTGGCAAACTGGCTGTTTGGGACGCGGTTCAACCGCTGGTCGAAGTGGGGCTGGAGGGAGTGATGGAACAGTTCTCCGCCGCCGCCACACAGGAAAATGGCATCAAACAAGTCCATGGCAGGTCCCCATGCGGTTTTCAGCCGATCCGCGATATTTGCTGCAACGGACTTTGTGCCTGCCTGCAAATGATCCTGAAAAAGAATCGGTTTTCCTTTGTGGTTAATCCGTCCATCACGGATGATCCGCTCCACATAAAAATCCTCCAGATCAGCCCCGCCTGTCATCTGTTTGTAAACCTGTCTCACCATCCGGTGAAGCTCAATCACCCCCACATCAATGGTGCCGGAAAGCTCCACCTTCGGGACAAAGGTTCCGCCATGCTTCATCTCCACCACAATGTAATCGGTCGTTCGGAATCCAATGTCAATAAGCCCAATCTGTGTCCCGGGAGACATCAGTTCAGGATAGATATGGCCACCGTTTTCATCCAGCAGGGCAGCGAACACCGCGCCAGCCCCCTGCGGAAAGATGAAGGCCTCCCTGATGTTCACCGTCCTTTTCTCTCCAGCCAATGGACCGGACACCCATTCCAGTTCCGGCTGTACTCCCATCAGGGACTGCCTGAAACTTTTCGCTTGTGCTTTGTAAAAATCCAATGGAAGACCAGTCGCAAGAAACACATCCTGTTTCTCTGCCAGCAAACTGATGGCAGCGTTCATCAAAACCCGCGTATAGGGATTGTGATGCCTTTCACTTTCAAACACGCGAGAAGTGGAACGGGACTCACGCGCCAGCTCACCTATAAAAAAATCAGCCCCTTGCACCCGTACATGCAGGTTGCCCAAATCCTTTCCATTTGTCCCAAACAGGGAAACAAGGCTCCTGTCATGCCCTGGACCAATCAAGGTAGGAAACAGGATACTTTTCCCTTTTGCAGACAATCCCTTCACATATCCATAGCCCAGATCCACAGCTATGACTTCCATCATCGAACCTCGCTTTCATAAAAAATCAGGAATGTGGTTTGCCAAAGCAACCGTTAACGCTCCAACAAACAAAAACGGCGCAAAAGGCAAAGACTTTTTCTTCATTGCCAATGATGCAACCAGCCCGAACAGGCAGGCTATCCACAAAATCCACAAAATTGTCCAACCAAATCCAACACCCATGCCCGCCAACAGTTTCACATCCCCTCCTCCGACCCAACTGGTATTGATCAATGCCATGATCAGAAGTATCCCGCCTCCTATCAGTCCTCCCCACAAGGACTGCAAGGGATCTTTCAGAATGAACAATCCCGTGATTGCTATGATGGCAGGAAAAGTATCGGGGATAATTCGGCTTTTTGTGTATACGGTAACCTAAAACTACGCCACTGCGCTCATTGAAAAATCCCCCACCCTATCAGATAATCCTCACAGAGCGAATATCAGCGATGTGGGGGCGGGGAGAGATGATTCAATTGATCCAGAAGCAAAACATCCTGATCATGCACTACCGGGAGGGGAAGTCTCAACGAGAAATCGCGAGAATCACAGGCATCGATCGGAAAACGGTCGCAAAATACATCAAGCAATATGAGCAGCAACGAAAAGAGTTGGAGAAAAGCGGAT
>LZRT01000116.1 GCA_002159075.1 Bacillus thermozeamaize | reverse complement strand
TTTTCTACAATCGCAAACGAGTCCATTCGGCGATCGGGTATCTCACACCCATTCAATGCGAACAAATGTACGATTATGTTGCGTAATTTTCTCGATTCCATGTGTCCAATCTATTGACAGAGGTCCACGGGTGAATGCCATGCTCGGAAGCAAGCTGTGAAATCGACCTTTCCTCCTTCAGAATTTCCAGCACGATTTGGGCTTTTTGTTCCGGTGTAAACGTTCTGCGGATGGTTGTCATCAACTAAGAAACTCCTTTTTTGTTGTCTAGTTTTCGTAGTCCATTATACCGCGTATGCGGGGATGATCCCTCGACGCCCTGGTTGCGGAAAAGGTGATGGGGGTGCTCCCCGCGTATGCGGGGATGATCCCGGGCGTTGTGGGATGTGAAAGGAGCGAACGAGGTGCTCCCCGCGTATGCGGGGATGATCCCGACCTACAAACAAGCTGCCGACGCACATGGTCAATGAAAATTTAGCTAAGAACATGCGTTCCCTGACAATATATTGTCACAACTTGCTGGTAAGATGAAAAAAGGAAGGAGAATCCAACGAAACGAGAGAATTATTGTCATATTACGTTCTTTTAGTAATCGGACGGGGTGATTGCGATCCGATTGTCATCATTTTCAAGAATGGCCAGAAGCCTATGGGCAAAAAAATCTCGCAGCGGAGATTTGTTGTGGCTTCCTTTGCCGACCCATCTGGCCGATGCGGTTGAGATTGCTCGTCTTTTGTGGCGAATTTGGTTGCCGGAAGGTGTAAAATTGCAGATTGCCTCGGGTATCCATCTTGGGGACGTAGAAGAAGCCGAAAGACTGTTCATATTTTTGACTGCCGCCCACGACCTCGGTAAAGCAACTCCTGCTTTCGCCACCCAACAATCTGGCAACCGGGAACTCGATATGAGAATTCACGAACAGATTATGGATACCGGGTTGCCCATCAAACCCGAAGAAAACTATATGTTTCGAAATAAAACCCCTCATGCTTTGGCTTCCCAAGTCATCCTGACGGAGATGGGATGTCCTGAAAGTGTAGCAGTTGTACTTGGAGCCCACCATGGAAAACCTCCAGAACTGCAAATGTTGCAAAACAACTTGAGTGTTTTCAAAGCAAATTACGGCCATGATTTTCAAACCGGTCGATCAGAATGGAAAATTGTTCAGAAAGAATTGATCCAATTTGCACTGCATCAGGCCGGGTACGAGAATCTTGGGAATTTGCCCGAAATCAACATCACTGCCCAAGTATTGTTGAGCGGATTGCTGATAGTGGCTGACTGGATTGCAAGCGATTCCAGGCTTTTTCCATACATCCACCTGGATGATCGGACAGATCTGGATTCTAGACAAAGGGCCAAACAAGCCTGGAGCGAATTGGATTTCGTGCCGTTCTGGATGACGACTAACGAGTGGATGCAAGAAGATCTGTATCAACTGCGATTTGGCTTTGGCGCGGTCAATCCTATCCAGAAGTTCACAAGGGATGCTCTTGAACATGTAAGATCGCCCGGGATTATGGTGATTGAGGCGCCTATGGGTTCCGGCAAGACAGAGGCTGCGCTTGTTGCAGCGGAAATCATGGCGGATTTGACGAAACGCAGGGGCGTGTTTTTTGCGCTTCCGACACAGGCCACATCGGATGGAATATTTCCAAGGCTGGTTCAATGGTTGACTAGACTCGGCATCGAACAGGCATCGACTCGTTTAATGCACGGAAAGGCGCAATTCAATGATACATTCCGAAACTTGGCTTTTGGGAAGGGTATCAACGTTGATGAAGAAACGGAAGTTTTCGTGCACGAATGGTTCAATGGACGCAAACGATCGATTTTGGACGACTTTGTTATCGGAACGATCGATCAACTGCTCATGGCGGCACTCAAACAGAAACATGTGATGTTGCGCCATCTGGGATTGGCAAACAAAGTGGTCATCATCGACGAATGCCACGCCTTTGATGCCTATATGAACTGCTATCTTGAGCGGGCGCTGAACTGGCTGGGATCTTACGGCGTGCCGGTCATCGTTTTGTCGGCGACCCTGCCATTCGAAAAACGAAAAATGGTTGTCGAAGCATATTGCAACAAACGATTTGGTCCTTCCGGTTCCCGAAAATGGTTTGATCCGCTGGGCAAAAACAGGCTTCAGTCAAATCAGGATCGGCACAACAACCACGAGTGGATAAAAAACCGCGCCTATCCGTTGATCACCTACACAGATGGAACCGAAGTCAGGCAGGTGATCGTTCCCAGTCACGAAAGAAAAAAACACATTGAGATTGATTGGCTGGATGAACGGAACATTGAAGACAAATTGGCTGAATTGCTGCAGAACGGGGGATGTGCAGGGGTCATTGTGAACTCCGTCTCCAAAGCACAGAAGTTGGCTCGGCAACTGAAAGACAAATTCGGGAGGGAAACTGTCCAGCTTTTCCACTCGCGTTTCATTACGAAGGATCGAATGTCGAAGGAAAAAGCGCTGCTGTTGGAATTGGGCAAACCGGGAAACGGCGGAACAAGACCGGATTTTCGCATTGTCGTGGGCACTCAAGTATTGGAACAGTCGCTGGACATTGATTTTGATGTGTTGATTACGGAAATTTGCCCCATGGATTTGCTGCTGCAGCGGTTGGGGCGTCTTCATCGCCATGAGCGGGATCGACCGCTGCTTTTGAATTCACCAAGATGCTATGTGACGGGCATTCAAGGCAACGGATTTGACAAAGCCAGTGAGGCGATTTATGGCAAATATCTGTTGATGCGGACACGGGCCCGTTTGCCAAATGCCGTCATCGTCCCGGATGACATTCCTCATCTTGTCCAGGATGTATATGACGATTCGATTCATCTTATTCCGGAAGATGAAGCTTATTTGGAAGCCAAGAGAGTACACGAATTGATGTTGGGCGACAAACGTGCAAAAGCCAAGTCATATCGTGTAAATGAACCTCGGGTCATGGACACGATGATCGGATGGCTGGATATTGACATTTCGGACAAGAAAGGAGAAGCGGCTGTCAGAGATGCGAATGATTCATTCGAAGTGCTGTTGATTCAGCGGGATGCTTCAGGAACCTTCAGATTTTTGCCGTGGATCGAAAGCGGCAGGAATTTGGATCGATTTCATGAACCGCCGGAAAAGCTGGCCCGCGAACTTGCAAAGTGCAGCGTACAGTTGCCCGTTGCGGTCACAGGCCGGCACGACAACTTGGAGTCCGTGATCAGGCAGTTGGAAGAAGAAAACCGGCAGTGGTTGGCCGACTGGCAACAGTCGCCCTGGTTGCGCGGCGAATTGTTTCTGATCCTCGATGAAAGCTTATCGGTCAAGCTTGGAAAATACAGATTGACCTACCATAAGGATTTTGGATTGGAATATTTTGTTGAAGAGGGGTGAAGACGGATCGTGGCGACCGAAAAATCGTTCAATCTGCTCAGGGAACCATGGATCTTGGTTTTGAATGCCGCGGGTTCCATGGAAGAAGTCGGATTGCTTGAACTGTTTGAGAGAGCACATGAATTTCGGAGTCTGGCAGGAGAGCTGCCCACGCAAAATGTTGCCATCCTTCGGTTGTTGCTGGCGATATTATATTGCGTGTACGGGAGATATGATTTGGATGGACAACCTGCTTCGATTTTTGATGATGAAAGCGGAGAAGTTTGTCCGAGGGATGCCTTGAACCGCTGGAAAGAGTTATGGGATTCCGGCAGTTTTTCGCATCCCATTCTCCGCGAATATCTTGAGAATTATGAAGACCGATTCTGGCTTTTTCATCCGGAAAGGCCGTTTTATCAAGTTGCCGGGCTGAATGCGGGAACGAGATACTCAGCGGCGAAATTGAATGGTGAAATCAACCAAAGTGCCAACAAAGACCGGTTGTTTTCATCCCGCAGCGGCGAGGCCAAAGAAAGCTTGACGTATGCAGAGGCAGCCCGCTGGCTCATTCATCTCATCGGCTTTGATGATGCTTCAGCAAAACCGACAACAAGAGGCACTGGCATAAAGCTGCCAAGCATCGGGGTTGGCTGGTTGGGCAAATTGGGGCTTCTATATGTTCGAGGCGATACTTTGTTTGAAACGCTCATGCTGAATTTGGTATTTCTGCGAGACGGTAGATTGCCATGGAAAGATGGACGGGCCGCTTGGGAATTGGATGAAATCAGGACAGTAGAACGAAGCCGGGTTCCGATGCCGGAAAGCCCGATGGAACTGTTGACCCTTCAATCAAGACGGGTTCTTCTTGGCCGGCAAAATGGCAAAGTCGTGGATTATTTGCTGATCGGCGGAGACTTCTTTCCGGAAGAAAATGCATTTGCCGAACAGATGACTCTTTGGGTGAAAGAAAATTCAAGGGAAGGACCGGATATTTTCAAGCCGCGGCAGCATGATCCGGCAAAACAGGTGTGGCGTGACTTTGGTGCCCTTGTTCTGAATGGGGACAGCCATCGAGCACCGGGCGTCATTTCATGGTTGAGAGTCCTAAAATATCGCAATATCGTGAAGCTGCCCATGTTCAAGTTTTCGATCGTGGGCGTCAAATACGACAAATCCAATTCGTCATTTACAGATCTTTTCAGCGACGGCATTTCAATTCATGCCGATTTGTTGAATGAAGACAGGCTTGGCGAGCAATGGATCGGGCGCATTATGAACGACATCGAGATAACGGAACGACTGGTTCAACAGGTTGGATTGCTTGCCCAGAACATCGCCAAGGCCGAAGGGAATTCGGAGAAAGAGGGTGCCAAACGGCTGGCGAGTGAAATGCGGGCACAAGCCTACTTTCGATTGGACAGGCCTTTCCGGCAATGGCTCGAAGACATTGATCCTCATAAAGATCAGATGGAAGAGACTTCATCCAAATGGTGGGGGACTGCGCAACGCATCGTTCGTGATTTGGGCAAAGAAATGGTAGCTTCCTGCCACCCTCGCAGTTTCGCTGAACGTGTCGTCAAGCAAAACGGAAAGGAGCTGATCTATTCGATTCCCATTGCCTACAATCAATTCATGATCAACACGTCGAGTCCGGACCGGTTGGTAAAGTAGAAAGTCCAGCGGTAAGATGTCAAGTCCCTGATTCGTGAAAATTGGAAATTTTTTTGGCCTTAAAGCGCTCGAGTCAGGTAAATTGGCAACACCAAACCAAACCCAGTCGAAAATCAGGATGAATTCC
>LZRT01000115.1 GCA_002159075.1 Bacillus thermozeamaize | reverse complement strand
GGCTAATTCCCCGCCACTGCCTCACATTGCGATAATTGCCGCCTTCCCTTACCCCGGCCACTTCGGCCAGGCGTTGGTTGAAGCGGTTCCGTCCGAGCGGCTTCATGCCCGCCGCCTCACACCATTGGCGATAAAAGTTGAACAGTTCCTGTTTGCCAACGCTTGCCCCTTCGTCCAGCAGGCAACATTCCTCCACGAAACCGGCCACGCTGTCAATGTTCCGCCGGTATGCGGCCAATGCCTGCCGGGTCGCTTCGTTTTCCGTAAATCCTCCCTGGGTTTCTAGTCGTTTCAGCCCTTCTATGGCCAGGTTGAGCAGGCCCGACAGTTCTTCCTCAGTGGTCAGTTTGTCAATGAGCTTCTCATCCCTGTTCTTGCTCTCAAACTTGTTGGGGAACGGGACAACCAACCAACGCCGGAAATAGCCATCCGTCACGTCCCGGCTTGCAGGTAGTTCATTGGCGGAAAACAAAATCTTGGCGAATGGACGGAAATAAAACGGGTCTCGCCCTTTGCGCTCAGCGTCAATCACGTCCCCGCTGACAATGGCCTTGAAGTACATGGATGTCTCAGCGGCTTTGTGGGAGATGTCGGCAAAGGCGTTCAGCAGTTTTCCATGCAGGTCGGCCCGTTTCCAGCGGCTGTCCGCTAGTTCCTGCAAAGGGATGGACACGGTGTTTTCCTTGCCGATGAGTGCCTGTATCAGTTTAATCATGACGCTTTTGCCGTTGGCTCCTGTGCCCGTGAACATCATGGCCTTCTCATATCTCACATGAGGCACCAGGCAATATCCGATAAATTCAAGGATGGTCGGGATGGCATCATGCGGGAGTACTTCGCTCATAAACCGCTCCACTCTGGGAGCCACGGCCTGCGGGTCATAGACAACCGGCAACTGGATGGTGGAAAGTCTTTCAGGTGTGTGAGGCAACAATTCCCCTGTTCGCCAGTTCAAAAGGCCATTTTTGACGTTTATCAGCCCATCTTCCGGGTTGACTGCCGCCTCATCCACAACCGTTTTTTTCTCAATGTAATGCAGGACTTCATTGCCCCGGTGCTGCCGGTACTCGGTGCCCAACAGGTCTATGCACCACTTGAAAACCAGTTCCCGCCCCCTGGGGACATATACGCCGTCCACATAGGCGTACAACTGCTGTCCATAGAACATGAACGGCTGACGCTGGAGAATATCCTCGGCCAGCAGTGGCGGGACAAACCTGCCGCCGTCAAAGTATTTGCGCCGTATCTCCAGCCAATTACTCTTTTCACCTTCTAGTACTACAAGTTTGTCTGGAGCGGGTTGCCACTCTCCGGCCTGCTCCACCAATTCCAGCAATTTCTGGGACGTGTGGCCAGCATTTAGCCAGTCTGTCACGTCCCCATGTTCAGGCAGTCCCGGAAGGTTAACAACCTTAATGGATACTGCAAATGGTTTCAAGGCATGCGCCACCTGCTCCGCATGTCGCGCGCCGGCTTCATCATTGTCAGGCAGGATGACCACCTTGGCACCTTGAAAATGCCGGTTGAATTCCTTGGAGGCAGGCCACTTTCCCGCTCCGCCTGCGTTGGTGGTGGCGACAAGGTCACAATCCCATAAGGTTTCTGCATCCTTCTCGCCTTCCACGACAAAAACGGTTTCCCCGTTGGCAATGGCCACCAGCACATGAGGCAGGTTGTAGGGGACGGGTTTGGTGTCGCCCTTGCCAGCCCACCATTCGCCATCCTTGAAGTGGTATTGACGGATGCGTTTGTTTTTGCCGTGGCCATCCCTGCCAACCATAAGGACAGGGTTGCCTTGTGCGTCCGTATAGATGTATTCCACCTCATGCGTCCAGGTTTTGCGCTTTGGTTGCATGCCGGTTTGCCGTTTCCTTTCCTTCTCCCGCATAAACTCCACTGGCGGGGGAGCGGGAACGCCCAAGGCTTCCGCCAACTGCCGCAATGTCCCGCTCCCGCAACCGGCAAAGCATTGCCAGACACCTTTTTCAGCGTTGACGCTGAATGAGGGGTTCCGGTCGTCATGGAAGGGACAAACCGCCGTCCCTTGCGCCCCTTTCCATTTGATGGGGTTGGGAAAATATTCGTCCAGCCATTGTTTCAACGTTTGCGTTGCAGTATTATGGACTTGGATGTTCAATATGTATCGCCTCCCATCAAGTAGCCTAAGTATGCCAATACGGCAATCCTCTGTGCCGTATCGATTTTTTTATGGGCGCGATGATGTCGGAATAGATGAAAAGCCCTATCTTCCGGTATGTCAGAACATTGCCAGATGCGGGGATTTGGCATGTTCAAAGTATTTGAGCGGCAACATGACCTGTTGCCCGTGGCCTTCGTCGATGGGCACGCCCCGCCGGATATAATCTGCCAAGGCGGCCAGGTAAATGTTGCCAGTGTCGGTTTCCTCCACCTGGACGAATTGCACGCCTTTGTCTTGCAGGAAGTCCAGGATGTTTTGCTGAATCCCGTAAGCGTTGAGTTTGCGGAAGCGGTGGATGCGACTGTCCACTCGCTTGTGGAAGGTATCCCCGATAACCACGCCGTACGTCTTGCCGGTGGCTTTGTCTTTAAGGATGAGCTCTTTCATCATATCCCTCCTGTTCCCCCTGTGGTGGCATGGGGATTTTTTATTTTCCCATTCCGTAACACCAGTAACAGGCACAAGCGTAACAGTAACGTCTTTTATCTCCCTATGACTTCCTCCAATTCCACCTGGAGCGGCCAGCCATCGGGAGCAAACAGTTCTTCCTCTGGGTATCCCAAGGCTTGCGCAATGTTTTTGCGGATTTTTGGCCACGGCTTGCGATAACCCCGCTCCACCTGGACAATGGCTGGCCCGCTTACTCCGATAAGCTTGGCCAGTTCCACCTGTGTAAGCCCTTTTTGCCGCCGTACAAGTTCGATTTTAGTCATGATGCATCCTCCTTTTTTCTTGCTACGACAATTGTATAATGGTTTTTGCTTTCAAAGGGCTCATTTTTGGCTCATTGTGGATAAGTCTTCAAACGCTTGAAAATAGTGGTTTCGTGAGGGTGCTATGATTATTTTTTTGAGGGGTTTGAGGTGGATTTGGGGGTGCAGTTCTCAAATGCATACTTTTGTCATCAAAGGCATACTTTTATCATCAAATAGATTCTTTGTTATCATCGGCATATAAATCATCAAATATATCTGCATAGCTGTGAATTACCATATCCGATTAATGTGTTAATTTTTTCGTCCTGCAATCTTGCCAAGAATCCTTACATGGGTTAACATAGGGGTACACAAAACATGAAAACCGTTGTTGCTGAATGAGGCATGAAGCGGGGAAGCCTTGCGGCTCAAGGGGTTTGGTCGAGTGGTTTAAGGCAGCGGTCTTGAAAACCGCCGAGGGTTCACGCCCTCCGTGGGTTCGAATCCCACCCTCTCCGCCATTGTAATTACATAGCGGATTTGTAAATAAAGTCGTCCAATGGTTGGACGGCTTTTTTGTTTGAGAGAAAAACATCTGAAAATAGGCGTTTTGCGGAGGAACAAATGCCGTCTCCAGGCCATATGCTAGCCTAGAAGTCAGGATTGCAAGGAGGATTGACATGAGCCACATGGAAAAACACCACCAAAAACCCCATCCGCCACAGAAGTATGCCGAATACCCCGTGTCAAGAGATAAGCTGTTGGAGGAGATTCAAGCGGTGGGATTTGCTTTGACTGAACTGAGTTTGTACTTGGATACGCATCCGTGGGACCAACAGGCTTTGGGCGATTTGAATAGTTTGTCGAAGCATTACCGGATGTTGACGCATGAATACGAATGCCGCTTCGGTCCTCTCTACAACTTAGGCCATTCGATCAGTCCATACCCCTGGAAGTGGAACGAACCGCCGTGGCCGTGGCAAATGTGAACAGTTGCAAAAAAAACCGGTATGAGGAGGAAATGATGGACGATGTATCCTTACGGAAAGGTCTCCGCTCACAGCAATTACAAGACGTGGTATCCCTATTTCAGCCCGCATGATCCCTGTCCGCCGATGAAAATGAAAACCTACTACACGCCTCCCCAACTGTATATGGGATTTCAACCACCTGGCCTGCCGCGATTTGGGATTCACGAGGCGTTGTACCGGGGAACGCTTTGGAAAGACTTGTACAGTCCGTACGACAAAAAGTTGCCGCACTAGCCTTCGGATTCCGATGATAGGCCAGCCAAAAAAAAAACGGTTTTCGTGAAGACATTTCAACTGCAGAGGAGTGAAATGGTACCGTGTGGATCTATGAGAAACGCCTGCAGTATCCCGTACGGGTCAGCAAGTGCAATCCCATGCTGGCGAAGTTTCTGATTGAACAGTACGGCGGCGCCGATGGTGAACTGGCGGCGGCGTTGCGTTATCTGAATCAGGCTTATACGATTCCCGACAAGGTGAAAGGATTGCTCATCGATATCGGCACGGAGGAGTTTGCGCATCTGGAAATGATTGGCACAATGGTATACAAGTTGACCAAGGATGCGACTCCGGAACAATTGAAAGAAGCGGGATTGGGAGATCATTACGCGAACCACGACAAAGCCCTGTTTTACCACAATGCATCAGGCGTTCCATGGACGGCGTCCTATATCCAGGCCAAGGGAGATCCAATCGCCGATTTGTACGAGGATATTGCCGCCGAGGAGAAAGCGCGTGCCACTTATCAATGGCTGATCGACATGTCGGACGATCCGGATGTGAACGATGCGCTGAAGTTTTTGCGCGAACGGGAAGTGGTGCATTCCCAACGCTTCCGGGAAGCGGTTGAAATATTGAAAGAAGAAAGGGAAAGGAAAAAATTTTTTTGAATTCCATTTATCTGGATGGTCGAAGATGGAAAAAAGGGATACCGAACCGGTATCTCTTTTTGGGTTTGGAGGATGGCGGATTTGTGGCGATGAGCCTGGCCAGTGAGACTGTCTCTTGTTTGTGCAGGCTGTTTTGCATATAATAAAGATATGGTATGCAATGGACAAGAACATGCGCCTGTAGCTCAGCAGGATAGAGCAGCAGTTTCCTAAACTGCGTGTCGGAGGTTCGAGTCCTCTCAGGCGCGCCATTCAAAAAGCCAGTAATGACGCGGATTTCAGCGTATGTTGAAGTCCGCGTTTTGTTGTGCGCCCGGCATGGGTGTGGTCTATAGGGTGAAAGTCCCGAGCGGGGGCTGGCGAGCGCCTACCGTTAGCCGAGAGCAAGGGTGTCCATCGCGAGGTGGAATCTGAAGGAAGCTTAAGGCA
>LZRT01000114.1 GCA_002159075.1 Bacillus thermozeamaize | reverse complement strand
GCAGATTTCATTCTCCTCACCCTACACTGATGAATTTCCAGCTTGATTATATCGGGTGAGGGAGAATCAGGGAATTCGTGTTCAAGATTATTTCGTGTTTCTTGTTAATTTTATTTTAGCGGTTACACAGAAATGCTACATTGCGCTGGGCAAAAAGTGTCCCAATTCCCAAACCGGCTGGTATCAACGTTGTTACCGTCCGGGCGAATTGCCGGATGTCCTGCGGGATCCGTCCTGGGGCGAAGGAAGGGACGTTTACTTTTCCCTGAACAACTTCCTCCTTCCTCAAAGAACATTCAAGTGGACCAGGGACATCCGCGGGCTGTATGTGGACATCGATTACTACAAGTTGGACAGATGGAAGGCATACCGTCCGGAAGCCATGCTCGAATACATTTTCATGGAATACGTGGACGAAGGCAGGTTGCCGAAGCCGTCCTACGTCATTTTCTCCGGCACCGGACTTCAATTCGTTTACCTGGTGAATCCAGTTGCCTATCTGAACGACAAAGCATTTCGACTATGGAATAAGTTGCAGGATTACCTCATCCAAACACTGCGGGATGTGGGCGCCGATCCGGCATGCAGCGACCCGGCCCGGGTGTTCCGGCTGGCCGGCACATACAACTCGAAAACCGGCAGGAGAGTTTGCCTGGTTCAATATCTTGCCGAGCCCTATTCGATGGAAGTCCTCGCGGATGAATGGCTTCCCGAACTTGTCCCGCACGGCAAGCCCGCCGTAACTCCTCTTCAAAATCCCTCTCTCGGTCGCCAACCTTCCCGACACTCCAAATCCCGAAAACGGAAAACGAAGTTCAGCCCTCGAACCCTCCATCTTGCCCGCGCCAGCGATCTGGAAAAACTGGTTCGATTGCGACGCGGGGAAATGAAAGGCTATAGGGAAATCACGCTGTTTCTGTACCGCTACCTCATGCTGCTCCTCACAAACGATCCCCAGGAAGCCCTCGAAAAGACCCGCCGGCTTAATGAAATGTTCTCCGAACCGTTGGCCCCCAAAGAAGTGGAACAGGCCACCCGGAGCGCAGAGAAAATGTGGGAGAGTCAATCAGGATTAACGGAATATTCCATAATTCGTAGGAATCCCGATGCTTTTCAGAACATTTCTTACTTTTACAGTAACGAAAAAATCATCAAACTACTAAATATCACTTCAGAAGAGCAGCGGGAACTTGCGACGATCATCGGCCCCGAGGAGAAAAAGCGGCGGGATCGAGAGAGGAAGGAACAGCGGAGAAGGGCGGCCAACAGGCCGACACGCCTCATGAATACGTCAAGAATGGAAGAAAAAATTCGGCAGGTGCGCCAGATTCTTGAGGCTCACCCCGGCCTGTCCATCCGGCAAATCAGCAGGATGACAGGTTTTTCGAAATCATCAGTTCAACGATACCTGAAACATGCATAACGTACAGGCGGGCGGGTTTGCCCGCCTTGCACAAACCCAAGTGTCCCACTAAGTTCTTCTTAAATTAGGGGGAGTGCTTCTCCTGCCGATCAGAACCCCTCACCTGCAATTCGGCTTCTGACATGCCCGCTTTTTCCGGGTGAGATGTCCACTTTTTTTTGACGAAGATGTTCCTGTGCCTGCAAATCGGCAGGCACATGACCACTCAAACCGGGCGGATGGCCCGTCATAATGTGAACTTATTCCATGTGGATGACGATATTCTGCGAACAGGGCGTCAGACGCCCGGAAAGAGGGGGCTTTTGACCAGATTGAAGTGGTCCTATCGACCCGAAATTTGTGGTAATATTCCGCCTTGACCCGAAAAAAGTGGTCATATTCCGCCCCGGCCAACTTTGGCGCGCCAGAAATGAGTGGTCATATTCCTCATACCTCGGGACGTACGCAAGCCATTTGCTTCTTCGGAACAAGCCTACGCGGCGGGAATATGTCCAATAAAACCGGGTAAAGAATTGCAATTTGCAATAAAACAGGGGAAATGGGGGGCTAATATGTCCCAAAAAACAGGGTAAGCCGCGAAATGTCCAAAAAAATCTGGTGAAGCCCGCCTCCAATATGTCCACAAAAACCGGGCGAAACGGTGATTCGCCGGCCATTCGCCCGGAATCTTTGGACATTTCAGCCGGACAGGATATGTATTTACCCGGATTCTTTGGACATATGGTCCGGTTTCTTTGGACAAATCACTGCCATGAAAGACGTTTCGCCAGAAATTTTTGGACATATCAATTCGAACCGTGAATCTTCATGGGCCGGTTACATTATGTCCAGAAAAAAGGTAAACGCCTTAGGATTGCTGATCATTTCAATGTCCAGTCAAAAGGGACGGCCCCGCTTCAAGCGAAAGACCGGAAAAAAGCAGATCCTGATCGCTGACATAATAAAGGCCAAATAAAAGCCAAACGTAAGAGTTGCACGGTGCATCGTTCAGGCCTCAAATAAGGGGCGGTTTCCGCCATGTCCGTGCACAGACCAAAAACAGGAATCTTTCAGGCCAAAAATAAGGGGCTTTCCCATTCCGCGCATCGTTCAGGCCAAAAATAGGGGGCGTTTCAGTACCAAAAATAAGGGGTCTGAGTTGTTTAAGGCCAAAAATAAGGGGTGGATCGGATGCCTTCAGGCCAAAAATAGAGGGCAAAAACAGCAACTTATCCACAATCCGGGCGTTCAAGCCAAAAATAAGGGGTGCGCATAAGCCAAAAAAAAGGGGCGTGAAAGCAGCCTCCCGATCCTACAAGCCAAAAATAAGGGGCGAACCCCCGCCCTTTTCACTGAATATTTCCATTTCAGTAAGATTGAAACTGTAAAATCCAGGCAAAACAAGGCCCGTAACGCCCATTTTTTTGGCCTGAGACCCCCTATCTTTGGTACTGAACCCGGCTCGCCCCTTTTTTTTGGTGCTGAAACCCCTTATCTTTGGCTCATCGCCCCATATCTTTGGCTTGAAACCCCTTTTCTTTGGTCATATGCCCCCTATCTTTGGCCTTTTGTCCCTTAGTTTGAAACCCCTTATTTTTGGCAGGATTAAGCAGAGCGGACCTCCCGTTAACGTACTGATCCTGACAGAGAGCCCGAGGCCGTGCATCTTGGAAGCCGAAACGCAGACGTTGAACGGCAAACGTTGAATCGTTAGTTTACGAAGGGGCCGGGCGTGTTTAAACACGGAAGGGGCTGGGGCTGGCAACTAAGCAATACGCCCCATGCCACCTTGATTGAAAGCGACGAGACATTTCGCACTGGTCAGCGCTTTGGGTTGCGTCCGGTCCTACGGTTTACAGCGCCTACTTGGCGAAGCGCCGGGCGGGACGGAGGCTGTTACGATATGACCACTAAAACCGGGCAAAAAGAATCGAAAAGGTCCACTTTTTCCGGGTGGAACTGGAAGGAAACAGAAATCCTCGCCCGGTCTTAGTGGTAATATGCGCGGTTTGACGAGCGCATACCCGATTTGGGTGGGTTGTATTTATGGGATTCAGCCGAAATCGGTGGGCGTATCTGACCCGAAATCTGTGGTCATATTGCCCGGCCCCTGGAATATGACCAAAAAACCGGGTAAAAGGCACGCCATTTCGTCCAAAGACCATGACCCGCAAAAACCGGGTCATCCCATCATTGAATATATGCACCAAAAACTGGGCTAAGCGGTGATTCGCTCAAAATTGGGGATGACAATGAAATGTTTTTTCAGGACATATCCGTCCCTCTTTATTGGACAAATCAGGGGCAATAATCGGTTGCATTCAGTAACATGTGAGGCGGGCCACCGATGGCGCGCTTTTCAGCCAAAGCCTTCTCAAGCCATTCCTTGATGTGAGGCGGCAGGAAGGCAACGTTGCAAGCGGTGCATGCGTGAAAAGTTGATCCTGAAATGATCACTTCGATGTTGTCTTCACTGGTCCATCCCAGGTTGCCTCTCAGTTCCTCGCATTCGACTCCGCAATGGATGCATTTCACGGTGACCGCCTCCCGTATGGTCATCATCTTGATTCCTGAGCGACGCACTTGTTAAAGTTTCATTCGGAAACAAATGTTCGTATTCCGCGAAAGAGGTGATGATTCTAATGCTTTCAGACAGGGACCGCAAACTGCTCCGGATCATCGCCAACTACAGTGCCGGCCGCGGCCGTTTCCCGACGCTGAAGGAACTTCAGATCAAATCGGGCCGCTCCAGGCCCGACGTCATGGCCGGGCTGAAAGTCCTGGAGCAGGAACGATACATCGAGTTGGACGAGAACGGACAGATTCGAAACCTGCTGGAAGCATGGGAGAGGCCGGCTTTACGGCTTTGATTTTGTTGATGTTCGAGATCACTTTACCAAATTCCTGTTGAGAGCCCGAGACCGTGCATCATGGAAGCCGGGAAGTTGACGCTGGAACGCAAACGGTGCAACGTTTGTTTATGAGGGGCCCGGCCGGGCTCAAGCCAAATCTGCAGGGGGCTGGCATGTCAAAATCTTGAAAAGAGAAGAAAAAAGAGATATACTTGGCATCAGAAAGTGACTGCAGCCTTGGGAAGGGCGTTCACTTCCATTTCTTGTCTTGATGGTCGAAGATGAACTTCAGCAGCGTCAGAAGAAACGCGCTGAAGGCAGTCAATGCCAAGACAAGTTGGAAGGCGTCCATCGCATCACCTGCTTGAAGCGCAACAGCGTTGGTGATGCAACGGCCAGGCCCGGGGGTTTCGCTCCCGGGTCTTGGCTTTTTTGGCGCAAGAGGCCGGCAACCCGGGCAGGGGAGGCCGCTGTCTTTTTTCTTCGAAATTCGCAGGTTATCTCCGACGCCGGCGATTTCGGGCCGTTTCCGGCCTTTTTTCTCGCCCGGCTCGCGTGTTTCATGTGATGCGGGCGGATTCGGAGAAGCGGGGCGGGCGATTTCAGAAACGTTGATGCCCCGAACCGGGCCGCGTGAGAAAAATTGTTGCCGTAAAAATTTGAAAATGCGTTCCGGCGTCCATTAAAATAGAATCAGAAAATCTGAAAGCAAATTTCTCCAAACTTTCATTTCCCGCGTTTTTCAATTTCCTTTGACTCCTCCTGTGCTTTGACCCTCGCGGAAACTGCTTCGTTTGCCTCGATCGCCGCACATCCGTATCCCTTCTGCTTATGGCTCAGCGAGTTGAGCCGATTTTGAACAAATGGCAGGAGGGTCATCATGAGCAATTCTCCAATCGCCATCCGCACCGATTTTCCCGGCAAGTCGATCCAGGTTGAACTTTGGCAACGCAGCGATGCGCGCTTTGCCGCCTTGGTCAGGGAACGCGCCGAGATGTCCCGTCCCCAATCCTCGTACCTGCAGGCAAAGAGGATGGTGCTCCGTCAGTTCTCAAACGTTCACGTTGAATCGTTCTCGGAAAACGATACGGAGTGCACGCTGGAGTATTCCGTGCTCCTTACGGCGGCAAGCCTGGATGAAGCAAAAGATGAACTTTGCTGCATCCTGCCTTTGCTTGAAGCGGAAACGGCCCGCCTGTTTCCCCGCATCCTTTCCGCGTAAGTCCGGGATTTCCGGACGTTATGGGGCCCGTTCTGGCCCCGAGTTTCATAGTAGGAAAGGAGATTCAGAAACATGTCTGCAAAAGTGCAATTCATTCATCCAGATCATAATGAA